>JAGQQC010000009.1 GCA_020426395.1 Planctomycetaceae bacterium | reverse complement strand
GGAAAACAAATCCTCCGCCAACCGACCAGGTGAAGATGTTCCGCTCTATGGTGAGCAATTCCGCCGTAGTGTGTACGTACAGGTTATCCGCAGTAAACCACATACCATGCTGCGAACATTCGACGCTCCACAAGTGGTCGTGAACTGTGATAAGCGAACCGTCTCTACTGTTGCGCCGCAAGCCCTGTTGATGATGAACAGCGACTTCTCATTGGAAACTTCGACCAACATGGCCGAACAATTGATGACCGAGTTCCCGGGTGATTCTCGTCGTCAACTTCAAGAAGCCTGGAAACGGTCCCTCTCTGTACCAATGGATGCAGAAACGGAAGCCACGGCGCTGGCCTTCCTCGAACAACAACAAAAATACCTCACCGAGCATCCGCCAGAACAAAAAGATGCGAAACATCCCTACGAGTCACCTGAAAAACAGGCTCTCATCGATTTCTGCCAGGCGATTTTCAGTTCGAACGCATTTATGTACATAGACTGATTCAATTTCACTTTCATCGTTTTTTCCGATTTTTCAAACTCAGGCAACTACTATGACTGCTCCTCTGCCAAACGATGTTCTTCCACAAATCAGATCCCATCAATTCCAAAGCCGGCGGCAATTTCTTGCTCGTAACGCCATGGGAATCGGAGGCGTTGCGTTGGCTGCGTTACTGAACCAAGAGGATCTGCTGGCACGAGAAGACCTCGCTCCGTTCGCCCAGACTCAGAAGTTCGACATGCTCGCCAAGCAACCGCACTTTGAACCTCGGGCGCAGGCGATGATCTCCCTCTTTATGCACGGCGGCCCCAGTCACATGGACTTGACGGATCCGAAACCGATGCTGACGAAGTTCAACGATACGGAATACCAGGGAGACATCACTTACAGCTTCATCAATCGGGCCTCTAAAAAGCTCAAAGGGAGTTCCTTCAAGTTCGAAAAAAGAGGCGAATGCGGTACCGAGTTGTCCGAACTGTTACCCAATCTCGCAGAAGTCATCGACGATGTCTGCCTGATTCGCTCCATGCATACGGACATTAACGGACACGAACCTTCGATCTGGTCAATGAATACAGGCAAGGCCCAGCCTGGCCGACCGGCTCTCGGTTCCTGGATGACCTACGGCCTGGGAAGCGAATCTCAAAATTTGCCCGCCTACGTCGTCATGACCGATCCGGGTGGACACCCTGTTGATGGCGTCCGAAACTGGTCGAACGGATGGATGCCTCCACTCTATCAGGGAACTGTAATTCGTCCTCAGGAACCCCGTATCTTCAACTTAAATCCTCCCGTTCATTTGCAAGGTGAAGTTCAGCGGCAAAATATGGAATTGTTGCAAAAGCTGAATGAGAAACATCTCGAAACGCATCCTGGAGAATCCGATCTGGAAGCTCGGATTGCCAGCTATGAACTAGCCGCCCGCATGCAAGAGGCCGCGACAGAGGCTCTTGAACTTTCGCAAGAAACAAAAGCGACGTTGGAAATGTACGGCATCGGAGAGAACGCAACCGACGAATATGGCAAACGCTGTCTGATTGCTCGGCGTCTGGTTGAGCGTGGAGTTCGATTCGTACAATTATTTATCGCCGGACAGATTTGGGATAATCACACCAGCCTCGATGCCAGCCTCAAATCCTGTTGCCTGAAAACGGACAAACCCTCGGCGGCCCTACTCAAGGACTTGAAACAACGTGGCTTGCTGGATTCCACCGTCGTGCATTGGGGAGGGGAGATCGGCCGGCTCCCCGTTACGGAAAATCATGGTGATCCCAGTAAGGCAGGTCGGGACCACAATGGCCAGGGTTTCAGCACCTGGCTGGCAGGGGGCGGTATTAAAGGAGGCATGACCTATGGAGAGACGGATGAATTCGGTCACAAAGCGGTCATCGATAAGGTCAGCCCGAATGATTATCACGCCACTTTAATGCGGTTATTCGGTTTGAATCACGAAGAACTGACCTTCCGCTACAACGGCCTCGAACAGACGATTACCGACAAACGCCCCTGCCGTGTCGTGGAAGAAATTCTCGCCTGAGCCGATGGTAACCAAGGCAAACTGTTTCGTTTTGTAAAAGTTACTCTTCACGACGAACCAAATGCTAACTTCTCTACGGAAATTCGCTTCTCATCCTGGGATGCGGGCCTCATAATAGAGATTCGTGCGGATTATTTCTGTCTGTCGATTCGACAGACCTCCTCTGACTGCAAATCGGTCTTGCATCAGAACGCCGGAACCGTTAGATAATGCCCCCTCTCTCTTCTCCACCTGAAATGTCAACCATTCAGAATTCTCAGGACCACCTGGACTCGCGCGAGTATCCAATTGGCAAATGGGGACAACTGCTTCTGGCAGTCTGGAGCCTTTTGTTAATCTTGGGTTTTGCGCTGGCCATGTATTTAACACCCAATCCCAACGGTTCCGGTACGCATCAACAATTGGGCCTTCCTCCTTGCACCATGAAGGTGGTGATGGGAATCCCCTGTCCCAGTTGTGGTATGACCACCAGTTTCTCGAATTTTGTTCGCGGAAACATGATTGCGGCCCTTTCCGCCAATCCAGCGGGTGTTTTACTGGCGACGTTATCCTTGTTGTGCATCCCCTGGTGCTGGGTGAGTATCGCCCGACGCCGATTATGGAAAATTGCCCAACCTGATCGAGCGGTCCTGTTCCTGTTAGTTCTGATCTGTTCCAGTAGCATGCTGCAATGGGTTTTTCGCTTGCTCGTCTGAGTAAAGCGGGCGGCTCCATACAGTTTGCTCAATTCGAAATCGCTGCCGTTCAAGGATGAACTTGTCAGCGACATCGAGGGAGATACAGGCTCGTCATGGATGACGGACACAAAACTGTTCCATCAAAAACTGTTCGCACTTCTGCGCATCAACTCGTGATTCTTCTCTTTCTGGGAGGAATCATGGCTTCCCTGCAATCGGGTTGTTCCCTGTTTGTGATGGGAGGCAAAATGCTCTTTGGTGACCCCGAAGTCACCTGTGCTTTCACCTCGCAGTCCGCTGTGAATCTGAAAAAAGTAGACGATAAAGTCGTGGTCGTCTGCAATACCCCCGACACTATTTCCAACGATTACCCGTCGTTGAATATTGATATGCTCGAAGGCATCTCACGTCGACTGAAGCGAGAAGACATCACCATTGTCAATCCGAACGATGTCGCCACCTGGTTTGATGACAACCTGGGGGTGGTCGATGACCCGACAATTCTGGCACTTGAATTCGATGCTAAGTATGTCATCACAATTGATGTCGAAAAATTCAGTTATCGTGAAGAAAACAGCGCCAACCTGCTCCGTGGACGTGCCACAGGCATGATTCGCGCTTTTGAACTTCGAAAGATGGGAGAAAGCGAACGAGCGGTCGAAGTTTTCCACCGCGAACTGGTCTCTCAATATCCGGAGATGTACCCCGTGCAGTCAGACCGGGTTTCAGAGAAAACGTTTCGTAAGCAGTATCTCGACCGGGTAAGCGAGCAAATCGCTCAACAGTTTTACAACCATAAAGCGAGTGAAGAGATCTATTAGGATTAATCCCAGAACTTACGTTTGAACAAACCAACAATTTGAATTGTGAATTCCACCAGATCGCGAAGGATCGCGTCATGTTTCAGTTACTTTCATTGCGTCCCTACTCCAATCTGTTTCGATTCCGATCGCTGTTACTCATGACTGGCTTATTCAGTTGTCTGTTTCTCTCGGGTTGCAACTACTTCATCTTGCTCGGCTACCTGATCGGAGGCCCTCCTTCGATCGCTCCCGACTTTGATGATCAAACCGGACTTTCGATGACCGACAAGGACGTCAAAGTTGCCGTGATGATCAGCGCCGACAAGGATATTCAATACGATATGGACCGGGTCGACAAGGAGCTCAACAAATACTTCACCGGTCGCTTGCATGAACATCAGATCGTGGTAATCAGCCCCGACTACGTGCATGACTGGATGGACAAAAACCCGGAATGGGACCGTCCGACGGAACTCGGAACCTATTTCAAATGCACGTATGTCATTTACGTCGACCTCTACGAATTCAGTCTGCTTGAAAAACATAGCCACCAGCTCTACCGAGGACGCGCCGAAGGGATGGTCAAAGTCTACCAAATGGATGATGACTTCGAAGACGGCGAGAATATCTACTCCAAGGAAATCACCTCGGTCTACCCACTCATGGCGGCTCGCAGCACGGACGAAGTAAGCTACCAGACGTTCAAGGCGGAATATCTTTCTCGCCTGAGCGACGAACTGGGACGACTCTTCTATGAATACTACAACGGCGACGACATCCCGCACGCCATGTAGCATTTGATGCTGAAACTGCAAACGAAAAAAAGCCGGTTCCGTTTTTTATAACGAAACCGGCTTTTTGTTTAGGTTGCGATCGTACTCAATCCTGATAAACATTCTCCGGAAATGTGGCGGGCTCTGAACCACTTCGACTCCGCCGATTGGCTCCCGCCCCCATCTTCTGGCCAAAGGGAACTTTGTCCCCACCTGTTTCAGCCAGAATTTCGTGTAACCGCTTACGCAAACTTCGCACCAGTTCCTTATGCTCCGGCATGTTGATCAGGTTGACCTTTTCCTCTGGATCTTCTTTGAGGTCGTAGAGTTCATCGGTATCCCAGATACCGTGATACTGAATGAATTTGTAGCGATCCCCCCGCAAAGCGAAGGTTGTCGGCGTATGGGGAAAATTCCATTCCCAGTAGTACTCATACAACAGGTAATCACGCCAACTGGATAGATCCTGGTCACCCGCAGCAAGCTTGAGGAAACTTTGACCATCCATATGGTTCGGGGTCTCCAGTCCGGCAGCCTCGAGTACTGATGGAGCGATATCAATATTAGCCACGACGCCATCCACGACTGTTCCTGGAGAGAATAGTTTCGGGCAATAAGCAAGCATGGGAACCCGCATCGAGGCTTCGTAAGCCGTTCGCTTATCGATCAACCCATGTTCGCCCCACTGAAAACCATTGTCCCCCATATAAATAATCAAGGTGTTCTCTTCGAGACCCGCCTCTTTCAAATAGTTCCAGACACGACCGATGCTTTCATCCACAGCCAGCAAAGCTTCACAATACAACCGGTAATGCTCTTCGATGTCCGTCTCCTGATGATAGGCAAAATCGACACCGTGCCAGCTATTACGCTGGTTCTTGAGCCACATCGGTTTCCCTTTGTAGTTTTCTTCTGTATTCGCCATCGTCGAGGGAACGGGCATTTTCTTATCTTTATAACGACCCGCATGCCGTTCGGCGGGGTAAAACATCCCATGGACCGCTTTGTGAGAAAGATACAAGCAGAACGGTTTCTCCTGGTCCCGATCCTCTTTCAACCAATTCAATGCGTAGTCGGTCAGTTCATCAGTGATATACCCTTTTTGAGGAACCGATTTCCCGTTGACGTTGAGTGACCACTTTTGATTCTCCGGTGGGTAGTAATGCCCCTGCCCTTTGAAGCTGACCCAGTAATCAAACCCGGGCCGGGGAGCATCAGAGTGTCCGCCCATATGCCACTTACCTATGAAGGCCGTCTCGTAGCCCGCCTGTTGTAAGTATTGTGGAAAGAAGACGGTCCCCTTTTTCGCCAGGTTGTTGTTATCCACAACACCATGCTGATGCATAAACTGCCCGGTTAAAATCGACGCACGGGAAGGAGAGCACAGGGAAGTCGTGACGAATGCATTCTTAAAGTAGACACCCTTTTCCGCCATCGCGTCCATCACAGGTGTTTGTACAAATGGATGGTCGAGGAAACTCATAACGTCGTAACGATGATCATCCGCCAGAATATAAACCACATTCAATTGTTGATCGTTATTAATTTTTTCCAACTTCAAGCGAGGGTCGGAATCGGCAGCATTGAGTAAAGGAGTACATATTGCGAGTAACAGAAAACTAAGCAGAAAAGTTGAACGCATTGTGTTGAATCTTATCTGGAAAGAGGAAAAGGAGTTCTTGCCAAAATTTCACTGCGACTCAATAAGACAGAATGAACGCAGCGCCGTTAACCCAGTATAGACAAACCCGGGCAGGGTTCGTCCACCGTAAAAAGAAAAGCCTCTCCAAAAACGGAGAGGCTTTTCTGAGATGTCTGAATTTCGTTCAGAGGAGATCAAGCTCCATATTTTTCCAATCGATCCGCATGAGCCATCGCCAGCGACATAATATATTTCGCCTGGATTTGTCCCAAGCCTCCCTTGAGACATTCCGACTCGCTAAAGCCGGTTGAACCATCGTAACGGCATCGATCAGCCGCCAGCAGGAGGGGAACCGGGTGCCAGCTATGTGATTTCATTTTACTCGGTGTACTATGATCGCCCGTGACAATAATCACCGTCGGGCCCATCGCTTCGATTTTTGCGATCCCGGTATCAAACTCTTCGGTCCGCTTCACTTTCATCTCGAAGTTCCCGTCCTCGCCGGTCGAGTCGGTGTACTTGAAGTGAATGAAGAAGAAATCATATTTGTCCCAATTCGCTTCCAGACATTTCATCTGGTCATCCAAAGTCTGACCGGCATCCAGAACATCCATTCCAACCAACCGGGCAAGCCCCCGATACATTGGATAAACGGCAATCGCCCCCGCCTTCAATCCATAAACATCTTCATAGGTAGGAATGTCCGGTTTTTTGGCAATTCCCCGAAGAGTAAGTAAGTTCGCCGGGGCATCGTCCTTTAAGACTTCACGAGCTTTTTCGATGAACTGATTACAAATCTCAGCTGTCTTTTCGGAATCGGCTTCTGTCGCTTTGGCTGCCAAAGGAGGGACGCCCGTTTTCTGTGGATCAGTATCGGCTACATGACCCCCCAACCCTTCCCCACGGAAGACAATGACGAGACGATATTCCTTAACCGGTTTCACGAAGACCTCGACCCCCGGAATTTCAATTTGATCCAGCTTTTCACAGAGCTTGGCTCCGATATCGCTGGCGATACGCCCCGCGCGACGATCCGTAATCTTGCCGTCACCATCGATCGTGCAGAAGTTTCCTCGAATCGCGACATCGTTTGGTCCAAGATCAAAATCGATCCCCAAGGCTTCCAACACTCCACGACCAATATTGAAGGTCAGCGGGTCGTAACCGAATAACCCCAGGTGCCCCGGTCCACTTCCGGGTGTGATTCCTGGCAGAACAGGGGTGCTTAATCCCAAAGTTCCCCGCTGGGCAAGTTTATCCAGGTTGGGAGTGGCTGCTGTTTCGAGTTCCGTTTTTCCGCCTGGTTGCTGTGGCAATCCCCCCAGTCCATCCGCCACGTACAGGACGATTTTGGAGTCATTCTTTTTCTGCAATTGGAACATCAAATCCTGGATGTCTTTCATCTTCTGTTTTACCTTCTATTGAACTTCGTGATCTGTTTGTTTTTTTGATGTTGGGCCAACACGGTCAGGGGAAGAGCGAATACTCCCTTCAGATCGTGATTTTAAGGATTCGCGTACATCAACAAAAGGTTCCCCCCATCACGAACCGGAAATTCAACTCGAACCCAGGCTTTCAACAGCTTATTTAAGATAATCTTCAAACAATTCCAATGACCGGCGGGCCATCGCCTGGGTGCTGTAAAGCTCCCGCACCCTCTGATACCCGCGTTCTTCCATCGACCAGCGGGCCTGGTTTTCCCGGATGGATATCGCCAGAATATCGGCCAGGCTCTCAGACATCTGGGCGACGCAATAGGCCCCTCCTCCAGTTTGCGACAAAATTTCCGGGAACGCTCCGTGATCTGGCTGGACCACACTTAAGCCACTCGCCATCGCCTCAATCACGGGAAGCCCTTTCGGTTCCTGGTAATCAGTGGGAAGTGAGAAAAGATCAAATCGCTGGAACAGCTCGACCTTATCTTCAACTCGCTCCGGACTCCCCAGATAATGGAATTTTCCACCCGCCCCCACCACTTTGCTCACTTGTTCCTCCAGATACCCCTGATTTCGGGGATGCAAATAGCCTCCGGCAAGCAGTTCCAGGTCGGGAAATTCGGGCAAGAGGCGTATGTAGGCCTCGACCAAATTATGCAACCCTTTTTCGGGAGCAATGCGAGCAAAGTAACCAAGACGACGACATTCTGCTGATCGGCGGGGCTGGCAATCAGCGTACGGTTCCATATCGATTCCCAACGGAATCTGGTCAATCCTGGTTCGGTCCAGCTTGAGATAATCAGCCATAAAGTTCCGGTAGTAGTCGCTGTGAACCAGATAATGATCGAATTCCTGAGAAAGCTCGCTGACCGCCTGGATCGCCTGATCGCGAAATTGAGGAAGTAACCCTTCCAGAAAGATATCATCCCCCTGTAACACGCAGCAGATGGGAATGTGCATTCGCTCCTTAAGAGGTTTGAGAATCCCCGCCAACAAGGCATTACTGAAGATGATGATATCAGGGCGGATTTCCGTTTCGATAAACCGGGCGAGTTCTTCCATCTCCGCGATAAGTGGTCCCGCTTCCCCATCCAGCATCGCAAGTGTCAATGGCCCTAACTGGCTGGCATCCTGACTGCCCGAAAATTGGGAAACCAATCGCAAAAGACGAGGGGAATCAAACCACCGTTTAACAAACCGAGGAAACCGTTTCCACAAGGGAAACCGGTAATCAAGGTAGATGTTGATCCCCCCCAGAAAGACATGCTGATCGCTTAAATTCTCTTCATCAACCAGCACCGGCGTGTAGGTGGGAAGGAGGGTTACCTCGACCCCTTCCTTCATAAGCGCCCGGGCCCAGGTGTTATCGTGCATGCAGGAGCCGCAGAACATACCCGCTCCACCAGATGTCAGGATCAATACATGCATAGACTCTTTCAATTCCTCTCCAGATGGATCGGGCTTAAACGGAGACTTCCTGCACTAATTTCACAAACCGCTTTAATAAGCTGGCCATCTCAGGTGCCTCACTCAAGCCCCGTTCAAACTCGTCGTAGGAAATCCCATAGATTCTTTCAACATATTCCGGGTAGGCCTCAACACGTTCCAGAAATCTGGGGCGACTGAGTTCAGGATGAAACTGGGTCGCGTAAAACAAACGGTCTGGAAAAGTGATCGCCTGATTCTCGACCTGGTCAGTCGAGGCTAACAAGATGGCCTCCGCAGGTAACTGAGTAACAATATCCTGGTGACCAAGAAAACTGTAGAAAGGATCGGTACAGGCACCGAAGATTCGATCTGCCCGACCCTCTTCAGTTAAATTGGTCTGAATGGAACCGACCTCGGCCCGATTCAAATCGGTAACCACGCTCCCACCCAATGCCCGGCAGACCGCCTGAAACCCCCAGCAGGAAGCAAAGGTCGGTTTACGGGAATCATAGAGCAGGCGGATGGAATCGAGCGCCCGGTACAGCCAATCCTCCTCAGAAGTGGCGGAATACTTACCACTTCCTCCAATCATGACCAAATCGACCTCATGCAAGTGTCGGGGAGTAAGCTGCTCATAAAGCAAATCTAGCGGAAGAAAAGTCTCCACATCCAGATCCAAAGCTTCAGCGAACGCAAAACGCTCCTGAATCAGCATGGGATCGGATTGCTCCCGGATCTGGAGCAGCAGTATTCGCATTATCGCAGGAGGCATAAATATGGGTTTCAATTCCGAAAGCGGAGCAGGCTTCGAAATGGGGTTTAATTAATGGATAAAATGAGCAGTGAACTGGCGATTATGTTAGAATCTGGAAGTGGTGCAAGCTATACAGCTCAGATATGCCCCAAAACCTGCCGCCAAACAACAAAATGGGAAGTTTGCATAATTTCCAAAATTTTTGACTTTTAGACCAATTTACTTGACATTTTGACTCTACTTTCCTACTTTGGGATGAGGAATGAGTAGATCCAAGTAGAACTTAATCGTTCCCTTTTTTATACATCCCCCTGTGTGCTCGCCCCTGTTAGCGAATTTGTAGTGAGAAATTATCATGATGAAAAAAGCCGTTTGTCTTTTTGTCGCCATGTTTGGCATGATGGCGTACTCAGAAAAATCTGAGGCTGCTGGTCTTTCTGATATTCTGGGAATCATTGAAATCAATGATCTCATTGACATTGCCATCGGTGACAACAACATCATCGACAGCCAATTCAACAGTGGCAACAATGGTGGTAATGGTGGTGGTGAAACTCCTCAACCCACCCCCGCTCCCGTAGTTAACAACTACTACGGCCCTATTTACAACAACTTCTTCACAGGTCCAACTTACAACTTCTTCCCCGGTGGAGGTTTTGGTGGTGGCGGTAACGGTGGAAACCCCGGTTTTGGTGGTGGTTTCTTCGGTTTTTACAACCCGATCATTATCTTCATCCCATACGTCGGCCCAGGCTCAACAGTTGTGATTAATATCACGATCTTCAACGGTCCGGTTTCTATCGCAGGGGGTGCCTTCTAAGGCAGATTTAAGATAATTCAAACTGCAAAAATTCATAAAGCCTGTTTTCACCTCAGTGGAAACAGGCTTTTTTTTTGTTCTTGTTGCATCTGGTTCCCTGGCACGCAAAAATGTGAACTGTTCGATCTCCTCCGAACCAATTTATTATTTTTTCCCTGTTATATGCTTACTGGTTTGGGCGAACACCCACCCGTCTGCAAAGACCCATCGGTAGAAGTTTCAGTACAAGATGAATGGCGTTGTACGGGCGATTGCTTCGATTGCCCTAATTATTATCATTGGCGCGCTCCTCGTGTTTCCCTGGTTCAACGGAGGAGCCGATGTTCGTCCCCAAGTCTATTTCTTAATGGCAACCATCGCAGCGGTGGCGGTCGCTCTTATCTGCTCTTTGATAAGTGCTGACTACCGCCCTAACCTGCCGACAACCTCGATTATACTTCTACTGGCATTAGGGCTTGCTGGTTTTCAACTTCTCCCCATCAGTAATCTGACTTGGGAAGCCCTCGGTAATAATACCCCGGAGTTACGTCAGGAGATGACTTCCGCCGAAGGACTTTTGCTAGCGGGACAGACATCGGAAAATTCAACGCTTTCTCTGTATCCCTCAGGGACACGCCAGGATTTGGCACTGCTGCTGGTGGGAATTACCTTCTTTATGCTTGGGGCGCAATTTCTAAGTCGGTTCGAACCGTTCCGGTTATTCATGATTCTATTGGCCACCAATGGAGCGTTACTGGCGAGCTTTGGTTTCGTGCAACAGATTACCTGGAATGGAAAGCTCTACTGGAGCTTACCCGTTCCCCACGGCGGAACACCATTTGCCTCATTCATCTATCACAATCAGGCCGCTTCCATTTTTGCCTTTTCACTGGCCGCCTCGATTGGTTACTTGATTGATCTTCACCGATCACAAGATTCGCAAGCGTATGATCGCGCACAGCAAGCGGAATGGGGAACACAACGAAACTTGGGTTTATTAGATCGAATCCATTATTACATCGCCGACCTTACGGGCGAGCGTTTGTTTGCACTCACCGTGCTATTGTTGAATGTTGCTGGCCTGCTCTTCTCTTTGTCGCGCGGAGGCTTGCTCTGTTTTCTGATTGCGGGAATCATCATCTGGTCAATCGCTTCCTTCAAGCAAGGACGGTCTACTTGGGTCAATGTGTTTCTGTTCGGTGGGATTCTTACTGGATTATTAACGTGGGTTTCAATGACCGACGTCGTCTCCGAACGACTGGAAACATTGCTTCACAGTGAGACTTTCGCTGAGGAATCCAGGCTCCCCCACTGGCGCGATACACTGGGAGCTGTAGAAGATCATGGCACTTGGGGGACCGGTTTAGGAACCTATCGTTATATCTACCAGGAATACCAGAATCATGTGAACGAAGGCTGGTTTCTGCACGCTCACAACCAGTATCTCGAAGCTCTCGTTGATGCCGGAATTCCTGGATTAAGTCTGCTTGTCTTGATGATCTTGCTGACGCTCTACGCTTGCTTGAAATTGTTTAGCAGCGATTATTACTACACCTATGTGGTCGCGATTGTCGGGGGATTAGCTCTGTTCTTTCAGATCTTTCACGGCGGCGTCGATTATTGCCTTTATCTTCCGGCAACGATGGTTATTTTTGCCGCCATGTGTGGGGCGTTAACAGGACGGGCTGTCCGTGCCGGCGAGGGACAGCGACAACTTCTGGTGGCGATTCCAAAGACAAGTTGGACCTGGCCTCTGGTTTTAGCCGGGCTACTGGCAGGCAGCATCTGGAGTTATTCCCGGATCGAATCTCTAAACGAGATGGAAAAAATCATCAAATCGTTCCCTTCAGAGGTGTCCCCATCAAATATTGAGATACGCAATTTACGCGTCTTGATCTCCCAATTAGAGGATGCACTCGAAAAGCGCCCCGATGACGCCCAAGGTCAGGAAGCGCTTGCTGAATTTTATGTACTTCTCTATCAATTGAATGCTCGTGATATTGTTGTTGAAGAGCAAAAGCAGGTTGGGAAACAGCTCGACCCTCAAAGCCCGGAACTTTGGGAACTGATTTCACCTGATGTGCTCGCCGTAGGAGCTCTACAAGCTCACACATCAAACAACGTTCAGGCACTGAAAGACATTCGAGAACAGGAAGCGGTCGTTCAGTTTCTGCAACCGGCTTTCACCCATTTCAAAGCCTCTTTGGAATCCTGTCCGCTGCAATCCCACACACATTATCGATTAAACCAACTTGGGATGCTCGATCCAAACTGGACTTTTCAAAATGAGCATCTCTCTCGGGCAGAACGGCTAGGCTCCTGGAAATCCCAACTCATGTTTCTAGCAGGGAAAACTCGTCTCTATCTGGGGCAACGTGAGTTAGCATTAAAAGACTGGCGACAAAGCTTAGAGATCAATCCACAACATCTTGACCAAGTCATCAAACTCACCTACCGCTGGATAAAACCGGAAGAATTACTGGACCAACTGCTTCCGCAGAAGCCGGAGTTGTTGATTGTCATTGCTGAAAATTTATACGCCACACCTCAAACAGAGGAAGGTCGCGATCTGACTTTGGCGCGTCTGGAAAAATTGCTGGAAGAGGGAACCTGGCCCGCCGGAGCAGAAGAGTATTATCGAGCTCAAATCGCAGTCTTGCGAGGAGAGACTGAGGTTGCTCTCGATTTCTTCTGGAAAGCAATCAATCTCAACCCCACCGATCTGGATTGGAACTTCCAATATGCCATGCTCCTGCGGGCGGAAGGAAAACTGCAGGAGGCAGAGCGAATTCTCGACTACTGCGTCCGCCAAGCCCCACAGCGCACTCGATTCAGCCATATGCTGAATCTCGTCCGGGAACAGCGTAAACAGCAGGATGCCATGAAACCGACGGACCCCCAACGCTCCTGATGTCAAAATCAGGACTACGTCGTTTCCGACTCGAGTGAATCTCGAATTCCCCACCGCCGATCCGTTTCGCAGGGAGGGTTTGCTCGCTACAATTTTCACAACAACAGGTTACGGAGACCTGTTTTTCTTTTCGCTGGAGCACGTTTTCCTACACACGGCTTAGGCAAACGTTTCCAGAAGTTCCCTCATCTGTATTTTTACCAATGTCACAGATGACGACGGGGCTAGAGCTTACACAGCTTGTGCCACTGATTCGGGAGACACCTCAATTTACAGATGTCGTCACCGCCCTCCGCGAAGGTCACAGCGGGGCAATCGACGGCGCCTGGGGATCTTCGTCCGCGCTGGCCACAGCGGCCATTTCTCAAGAGTGCCCCGGCACACTACTAGTCATTCTTCCCAGGTTAAATGAGGTCGATGATTTTGCTCTCGATCTAGCCGGGTTTCTTCAACAATCGCCCCACATCTTCCCTGCCTGGGAATCGATGCCTGCCGAACATGACGTCACAGATGCGACCTTCGGTGGACGATTACGATTGTTACGCCAACTCGAATCGAACACGGCTCCTTTAGTCGTGACCAGTCTGACCGCCTTATTGCAACCTGTTCCCAGCTCCCAAGTCCGGCAAGAGGGAGCCTGCACCCTGACTGTGGGACAGGAAATCGATCTGGATCATTTTCTCAATCGCCTCGTCGAACAAGGCTTTCAGCGGGTCGCTTCAATCACCGCACCGGGTGAATTCGCTCTGCACGGAGGGATCCTCGATCTTTATCCGGCCGATACGATTGAACCTCTCCGAGTTGAACTCTTTGGCGATGAAATTGAAAGCATCCGGACATTCGATCCAGAAACACAACGCAAGACAGAGGACTTAGCCACCGCCTCGTTCACACTGATCAAACCATTGAGCTTCGAAGGTGATGACGCCCCTTCCTCCAAGCAACAAGCCTCGATTGAAGAAAGCAGCCTCTTCGATTCTCTCCCGGATAATTCCTGGGTGGTCTTTGCAGAGCTGGAGGAAGCAGTCAGTGAAGCACGTCACTACTTAAACCGCTTGGACGATCCGCGAGGGCTTTTCAGCGTCGAAGCGACATTAGAAATAGCAACTCGCCTGCCTTCTGTCACCATTGCTCGAATTGCGGCGGATAGTTTCGAGACTCCCTGCCATTTACAAATTGAATCGATCGAACGCTTTACCGGACCGCGCAATGAGGTCTTACTGGAACTGGCCTCGATCACCGATAAATCCGAACGGGTTTTAATCACTTGTCATAACGAAGGGGAACGAGAACGATTAAAAGAGCTCCTGGAAGAATCCGAATTAACGTTCGGCCAGGGTGTTTCGTTATGCCTGGGACGACTGCAACACGGATTCCGCTTAGTCCGGGATCGCTTGATTGTTATCAGTGATCATGAACTTTTTGGTCGCTCTGACTTACACCGTGAGAAGAAAAAAAGACGCTGGGAAACCCGGGCGATCGACAGTTTTCTCGATCTCAAGGAAGGAGATCTGGTCGTTCATTTGACGAATGGAATCGGACGCTTTCGCGGGATCGAACAACTCGATAAAGAGGGGCAAGTCGAAGAACATTTACTGCTTGAATTCCGTGACCAGGTTAAAGTTTATGTTCCAGTTACGTTGATTCATCTTGTCCAAAAATACGTAGGTAGTTCCAAAACCGCTCCCAAACTTTCCAAACTGGGAACAACCAGTTGGAATCGCAAAAAAGAACAGGTCGCGAAAGCCGTCTCCGACCTGGCCAGCGATATGCTTCGCATGCAGGCACTGCGAAACGGCCAGTCTGGTTATGAATTTCCTCCAGACAGTCATTATCAAAAAGAATTCGAAGCTCTCTTTCCCTACGAAGAAACTCCGGACCAACTCACTTCGATCCACGAAGTCAAGCACGATATGCGGGCCCCGCAACCAATGGACCGGCTGATTTGTGGTGACGTCGGTTATGGCAAAACGGAAATCGCCATGCGAGCCGCTTTCAAGGCAATTGATGCCGGGAAACAGGTCGCGATATTAGTCCCGACCACAGTCCTCGCCGAACAACATTTCCGCTCGTTTTCTGAACGAATGGCCGAATTTCCCGTCACCCTGGATGTCATCTCCCGTTTTCGTACCAAGCGACAACAACGGGAGATTCTGGAAAGATTGGAACGAGGTCAAATCGACCTGATTATTGGAACACATCGACTCGTTCAAAAAGATATCCGTTTCAAAAACCTGGGATTAGTGATCGTTGATGAAGAACAACGGTTTGGTGTCGAACACAAAGAGATGTTGAAACAAATCCGCCTCGCTGTGGATGTACTTACTTTAAGCGCTACTCCGATACCGCGGACATTGCATATGTCCCTGCTCGGTATCCGTGACATCTCCAATTTGACAACGCCTCCTCCCGACCGACAAGCGATCGAAACCCGCATCTGTCGGTTCGACCCGGAACTCATTCGCTCGGCCATTGTGCGGGAATTGAACCGGGGAGGACAAGTTTATTTCGTCCACAACCGTGTGAAAGATATTCATACGCTAGCCGATCGCTTGCAAACGATTGTTCCCGAAGCCCGAATCGGTGTCGGGCACGGCCAAATGAAAGGGGATGAGTTGGAGCAGATCATGTACGATTTCGTCTCGCACAAAATCGACATCCTGCTCAGCACTACCATCATCGAAAGTGGCGTTGATATCCCGAATGCCAATACGATGTTCATTCACCAGGCAGGCATTTACGGCTTAGCCGATATGCATCAATTACGCGGCCGAGTCGGGCGATATAAACACCGCGCCTATTGCTACCTCTTGTTGGAAGAAGGAAAAGTTCTCACCACGACGGCTGCCAAACGATTGAAGGCGATTGAGGAATACAGTGAATTGGGAGCCGGTTTCAAAATTGCTATGCGCGATTTGGAAATCCGGGGAGCGGGAAACATCATCGGGACCGAGCAATCAGGCCACATCGCCTCGGTCGGTTATGAATTGTATTGTCAGTTGTTGGAAAACGCCGTCCGCCACATCCGCAACGAACCTGTCCGGGAATATCGACATGTCAATATCGACTTGCCAGTCTCTGCCTATCTGGAGAAATCGTTTGTCCCGCCTGGCAAACCCAAAATCGAGGTCTACCGGAAGCTCTCGATGGTCCAAACTCTGGAGGAGCTGGACCAATTGCGGGAAGAGGTCCGAGATCGATTTGGCCCCCTGCCGGAAAGCACACACCGGCTATTCGAATTAAAACATCTCGAAGTACTGGCCCGGCAATGGGATATCGACAGTATCTATTTGGAAGAAAGATTCGCTGTCCTTAAGTACAAGCATGCCATAAAGATACAACAATTAAAAGAACGACACGGGCGAGATTTTCGGGTCGCGGACCGGAACACGGCTTATTGGGTGTTAAGTGACCGCAACCTGACCGAAGTCGATCTGCTGGAAGAGCTAAAAACGGTGTTGCAGTAAATCGGCCCTTCCTTCTATACTCCGCCGCCTTTTTATACTGTCTGCCGGTCCGTCGAGCGATTTTTACTTAACTCATGAGGAGTTAAGGGCCTCGGCGTGGCAGTCATCAGGTGAGTTCAGGAAGAACCACTGGGACATTTAGAACCGATTTTGAAACTTTTTTGTAGGTCCTGGATCTACAGCGATTTGCGGGCTGAATATCGTCCTCAAGCCGGGTTTTTGATCGCTCTATTCTCGCAGCTTCTCTGGACAGAACCTCAGACGATTCGTGCACCTTCTCTCCATTCCTTATTCTGGTGCTCTTGAAATGATTCGACGAGTTCTGTGAACCAGTTATACTTCATTACGATATGCCGCTCTGCTTTTAAGCTGGGTTGGGTTTTTCTCCTAACCTCAGTTTTGGGAATTGCTGGCTGTGAAACGATTGGCAAAATCAAGGTTGATAACCCAGTCATGGGTCCGCCTCCGCCGCGCCTTTCCGCTAATGATGCTGAGCAGCCCTCTGAAGCTCCTACAGTTACCTCATACACTGACGGGCAAACCGACGTCCAACTGGTGACTTCCGGTCGGGACGTCCTCGATAAAGTGACTGAAGAATCCCAGGTCGTGGCGACCGTGAATGGGGAACCGATTTTTGCCGCCGATCTTCTGGAACCTTATCAGTCAGGACTGCAGAGAGCCGAACAAGATGTCCGGGACGGGAAACTTCCGGCGGAAATACTTGAAAAACAAAAATTCGAGTTGATGAAAAAAGGAATCGACGGGGCAATTGAACGCAAACTGCTGGAACAAGGGTTGAAAAAGACTCTTAAAAAAGAGCAGAGAGAAATGATTCAAGTGTTTCTTGATCAATATTTCGAGCAAGAAGTTCAAGCCATGATGGCTAAGGATAACATCCAGTCCAAACATGAGTTCGACGAGCATCTCAAGAAAAACGGCTTTTCTCTGGCCTCTTTACGACGCGGATTTGAGAGCCGGACGATGGCAACGGAATACCTACGGGCCAAACAGGGTGATCCTCCCAAATTGACCCGTGATGAATTGATGGTTTATTACAACGAACATCGTGATGAATACACCATTCCCGAGCGTGTTAAATGGCAATTCCTGCTCATCGAATACAAAAAGCATGGTGGACGCCAGGGGGCCTATGCCGTCCTGAATAAAGCCGCTCAGGAAATTAAACAAGGTGTTGTGTTCGAAGAAGTCGTAAAAAAATATTCGGATAGTGCGACCCGCTACGACGGTGGTTATTGGGCAAGCGGAGACTGGACAACCCCCGGAAGTCTCAGTGACTCGAAGGTGGAGAAAGCCTTGTTCGAAATGCCCGTTGGTCGTGTTAGTGCACCATTCGAATCAGAAACCGATTTCAAGATGGTCAAAGTTGTCGAACGTCAAGAAGCTACGCTAACCCCGTTTGACGAGGTTCAGGAAGAAATCGAAAAGAATATTTTGAAAGCGGACCGAGAGAAAGCCACTCGGGAAGTAATGGATGAGCTATATAAGAATGCTCATATTGAAAGCATCTTTGAAGAAGCCAAGAAAATTGAAGAGGAGCAAATAGATCAGGATAATCCGTTTGCCAACCAACTACTTCAATAACCAAGAATAAATTCGTTTCGGCAATTAATGCCGATTCATAAAAAAAAGTTCGCATTCGAAGGAATTTTACCTCGACAGGCTGAGAAACATCTTGACCTGTTTTGTGGTTTTGAATTATCAACCCGCACACTCTCTAGAAGCCAGATCAGCATACGGACATTGTCTGACATGACCTGCTCTCACAGGTTTGTTAAAGACTTCGTTCTGACTGACGAGGCCTCTCTCTCAAGCAATTGAATGTTAACGGACAATCAGAAATTCTGGTTTTGATGAAGGATCATCAAACTGGTATTGAAGTTTTATCACACCCGTTCTGTGGTTCATTTACGTTCCACTGAACTGTGGTGTTATGAAGCTGACATAGATGATTGATAAGGCAGCATTTTCAAGTATTTTTAAGGGAAGAACTCCATAATGAGCTCTCAGGGACCCAAGATGGATCTGAAGTTGTTCAGAGTCATTGGAGCAACCGCTTGTGCCACAGTCGCAGCCGCCTCCTTATGGCTCCTCTATCCAACCGATACCGTGGAAACTGTCCGTGCATCGGAAGCACGGGGAGAAATCAGTTCCTCCCGGTATGCCACTAACAGCATTTCCGCATCGCGTTACCTAACATTAGGTAAACAGCACTTACGTGCTGGGCGACAACCGGCAGCAGTCCGAGCATTTCGGGCAGCTCTGGCAAACGCCGGCGAGTTGACTGCTGAAGAGCGAAACGAAGCTCGACAGTTTCTGAGCAAACTTGATCCGACCTCGATCAAAACAGCTCAGCAGACTCGTGCAGAAATGCAGGTTCCTGCCAAACCCACAGAATCAATCGAAGCCATCAAGATTGACGACTTGATGACTCGTGCTCGATTCGCACTGCGTCAGGGCGAGACTAAAGATGCCCAACGTCTGGCAACCGAGGCGAAAAAGCTGGAGCAGCAACACAATGTGCAGCTTTCACCGCTCGCTGAAAAGCCAGGCGAATTCCTGCATGAACTCGCTTCGGGCAAACCAACCTTGCGAGGGCAGTCACCCGAGGAAGAAAACCCCTTCAAATTGCTGGAAGATTCTTCTGACGTGGAAGCCGACACTGCCTCGGCGACAGATTCACTGAAAGAAAAAGCCCAGTCTTTAATCAAAGACGCCGAAGCGGACTTGAAAGCAGGCTTCTATGATGATGCCCGCAAAAAAGCTCTGCAGGCTAACGAGCTCTATTCTGAGTGGACTCTGTTTGAAACAAGCCCGCAAACCATCATTCGCGAAGCGGACCGCCTTACCGGTGGTAAAACTCTCATCAAAGAATCGGATAATGCTGCCACGACCGATTCCAGTGAGAGCAAACAGAAAGTTGTAAAGTTACTTAAAGAAGCTCGTCTGGCAATGCAGGCCGGCAAATTGAGCGTTGCCCGCCAACATGCCACGGAAGCTCAAAAGTACGAAGTGACTTTTGGTAAATATGACGACCGTCCCGATTTGGTGCTGGGAGACATTAGCCGACAGGAAAACAGCTTCGGCTTCAATGCTTTCAATCCGAACCCCTCTGATACCCAGGCGGTTCAGAACAGCACAAAATACCTGGCTGCCCGTAAACTTCTGGCTGATGCCCGCGAGTTGTTAATTGAGAACAAACTGGAAGAAGCCAAAGGCAAAGCAACCGAAGCAGAAAAGTTGGATGTCGTTTATGAAATCAACGATGACCGACCCGATGCCGTCTTTCAGGAAATTGATCGCCGATTGGCTCGTATGAATGGTCAGGAAAATGTCCCTGCGATTTCAGCGACTCAGTTTGGTCAACTCGATCAGATGGCGGAAGTTCTGGCGAGCAAAACTCCCGGAGAATCAACCGCTGCCAATTCAAATCCATTTATGCAGAACAAGACAGCAGCGACTGCCGATCAACAACCGGGTACGGTCGCCCTGTCTCAAATTCAGCAAATTGGATACAAGGAAACCAGTCCAGGCAGCGAACCCAATCCGTTCGGTCCTGTTGAGATGGCCGCACAGGACATCAACCCGATTGTACCTGAAGGTCTGACAGCCACTCAGTGGTTTGATCACGGCATCAAGTTGATGCATAAAGGCCAACGAGATGAAGCTTATCAGGCCTTCCTGAAAGCTCATCAGTCGGGTGACCAACTGGATAAATTCCGATCCCGCAATCTGCCGGAATTGTTGCAAGCGACGGTTCCGCAGAAAGGAAACGAGATTCAGCAGACCACGGCAACCCAGGATATTAATCAACAGGGATTCATTCGACTTGACCAACAGCCAGAACCACTTGATCTGGCTGCCCAGGAAGAAATGGTCCGCTTTGACCGTCTGCGAACAGAAGTCATGAATGCGACTTTCCGTGCTGACCGCATGACCGAGAAAGATCCGGAAAAAGCTCTGGATATTCTGGACCGGGCCTTGGCCACCGTGGAAGGAGCTCAACTTTCGGAAAAAATGTCTGCACCGTTACTCAAACAACTTACCGCTTCCCGCGTTCAGGTAGAACAATACCAGAAACGGATGGAACCGATTCTGGAACAGGAAAAGCGGAACAAAGCGGTTGAAAACGGTATTCGAGAAGAAATCGATACCGAAATTCGTATCGAACAGGAAATTGCCTCACTGGTTGACGAGTTTAACAAACTCATGAAACAGGGACATTACGCCGATGCGGAACGTCTCGCTAAAGAAGTGAAAGCACTTCGTCCTGGCGATCCCATTGGTGTGAACATGTTCTGGCAGGCGAAAATCAAACGTCGCTCCGCCGACATCGAAGATGTAAAAGAACGAAAAGAAAACGCGTTTGTCGAATCTTTGATGGAAGTAGAACGCTCTGCGATAGCTCACTACGGTTCCCCATTCCAATATGGTGACATCAAGGAATGGAATGACCTCTCCGAGCGTCGTAAGAATATGCGTCCTGATGGTCGTCACCGCACCATGAAGGAAATTGAAATTGACGATGCCCTGCATACCCCGATTTCATTGAACTTCGAGCAAGCTCCTATTTCGGAATTTTTCAATCACATTGAAAAAGTAACCGCAATCAACATTCACCTCGACATGAATGCCTTTACTGAAGCGAATGTCGATCTCTCCACACCAATCTCCATCAAGGCGAACGGTATTCAGGTACGAAGTGCTTTGTCGCTGATGCTGGAACAAGTTGGTTTGGCTTACATGATCGATCATGAAGTGCTGAAAATCACTTCTATCGCGAAGCAAAAAGGTGACATGCGATCGGTTCCTTATGACGTGGCGGACTTGGTGATGCCACTAAATCCGGAAACTTATAACCCCAGTCTGGGCAAAAGTCCCTTCGAGGGAATCAACGATGGCTTGAACAGCTATAACTTCAGCGTGAACGGTTCTGCTGCCGGAAATAATTTCGGAAATGTTCCGAATGTCTTTACCGGAAATGGCTTTGGAGGATCAGGTGCCCAGGCTCAATCAGTCAGTGGACCTTCTCATGCCGACTTTGAATCGCTCCGTCAGGTGATCATCTCCACTGTTGAACCCGATTCCTGGGAAGAAGCTGGTGGAGAAGCCTCTATCAGCAGCCATGATAGTACCTTGACCTTGATCATTCGTCAGACCGAAGATGTCCACGCCGAGATTGCTGATCTGCTGGGACAGTTGCGAACATTGCAAGACCTGCAGGTCGCAATCGAAGTTCGATTCATTACAGTTAGCGACCGATTCTTCGAACGAATCGGGGTCGACTTCGACCTGGGCGTTCAGGATAACGTCGATGGTGATGAGGCACTCTTTAATCCGTTCGGTCTACCAACAGCTCTGGGAACAATCGGAACCACAGGAACTACTGGAACCACGGGAACTACTGGAACCACAGGGACTACCGGTACTACGGGAACCACAGGAACCACGGGGACTACGGCCACCACGGGAACCACGGGGACCACGGCCACGACCGGAACCACTGGAACGACGGCCACAGCGGGAACGACAGGTGGAGTGAGTGGGTCACCATTTACCACACAACAAGCGTTAAACCTCGCGCCACTTGATAACTGGCCTAGTTCAGGAACGATCGTCGGTTTGTCACAGCCAGGGACCTTTACCTCAGACCTCGATGTTCAGTTCCAACAAGGTTCGTTTGACATCGGTGTCCCGGACTTCGGTGGATTCCAGCCGACCGCTGGTATCCAGGTGGGTATGGCCATCTTGAGCGACCTGGAAGCCTTCTTCTTCATTCAGGCGGCTCAGGGAGACGAGCGTTCAAACTTGTTGTTCGCTCCGAAAGTCACTACCTATAACGGTATTCAGGCAACGATTTCAGACACCGTTACTCGTCCGTTCGTTACCTCACTACAACCGATCGTCGGTAACTTCGCCGTCGGTTTCCAACCTGTGATTACTCCGCTGACTGAGGGTGTGACCTTGACCGTCCTTCCCGTCGTCTCAGCCGACCGCCGATATGTCCGAGTTTCTGTGACTCCTCAATTCCAGAACGTCACCGACGTCTTCACTTTCTCCTTCCTGAGTGGTGGAGCAGGTGCCGGAGGTATTGGTGGAAACGGTGGAGTTGCTGGTGTCGGTGGTAACACCGGTGGAACGATTGGCAACATTGCCGGAAACGGTATCACAGGAGGAGCAACAGGTGCCACGGGAACGATTGGGGTCGGTGGTATCGGTGGCTTCGGTGGTGGTAACACCGGTGGTATTAACTCCGTCTCTGGAGGTTTTGCCGGAACCACCGGTAGCACAACCGGAACGACAGGAACAACTGGTACCACTGGTACCACGGGTACAGCAGGGGGAGGACTTTCCGTCTCCGTTCAGCAACCTGTCTACGAATCACTCACCGTGCAAACAACGGTGTCTGTACCGGATGGGGGTACCGTCGTCCTGGGTGGTATCAAACGACTTCGCGAAGGCCGTAACATGGCCGGCGTTCCGATCTTGAACAAAATCCCGTATGTCAGCCGACTCTTCAAAAACACCGGGGTAGGTCGTGAGACTGAAAGCCTGATGTTGATGGTGACTCCACGAATCATCATCCAGGAAGAAGAGGAAGCTTTACTGGGTGTCGAGGAAGATTCACTCTAAGACTTCCCGATGTAAACAACCGGAGACTTTGTTCTCCAACCCGATTCAGGGTCCGAACCGTCGCGATCGAGTGGGCTGATCGCGGCGGTCTTTTTTTGCGCGGTAAAATTTTGCGAGGTCAATTTCGCTCTTAGATTATGTAAGCCTTATTTTTCCAAGGGGGGAAGAATGACCAATCCTTTGACACCCAAGTCGATCTTGAACAATCCACCTCCACCGGAAAGTTTGCCCAGTCCACCGGTGATATAAAGTGTCGACCAGTCTGGTCCTCCGAAGGCGACATTGCTGGTGGTGATATTCCCACCAGCATATCGAGCGATGATTTCGCCTTCCGGATTCAACACTTGCACTTGCTTCATTCCAAAATGAGCCACATACAAATTACCTGCGGCATCCAGGCACATTCCGTCCGGCTGGTTATCAATCTGTTCTCCCATTTTCACAGGCAGTTCCGCAAAGACGGTACGAGGACCAACCTGACCAGCACCAGTCACTTCGTATTTCAAGACCCGGTTCTTCTTACTCTCGCCAACATACAAGGTTTTTCGATCCGGTGTCAGGACAATCCCATTCGGGAAAGCCAGCCCTTCGTCAATTAGATGAGTTTTGCCGGAAGGATCGACATAATGAACGGTCCCGATCAATTTTTTATCATCCGATCCCCCCGGATCGGTGAAGTAAAATCCTCCTGCCGGATCAAGCGACAAATCGTTTGGTCCTCGTAATGGGGTTCCATCACATTCCGAAGAAGCCTTCCCAAGCAATTTTCCCTCGGCATCGAGGTGCAGCACGGCGTGCATATTACCGTCACAGACCAGATGCGTACCATCGGCCAATATCTTGTGTCCGTTCGGAGCTTCGAGAACGGCCCACACATCATGTTCTCCGTTGATGTTGAATTTCGTGATTTTATCTCCATGCGAAATATACCCATGACCACTATGGTCAAAAACGACCCCTTCGCAGTATTTGTCGACCTCAAATAGCTTGACCGTTTCAACCGTAGCCGGGTCGGGAACTTCCCCACCGCGCGAGGTTGAAATAAAGCAAAAACCCGAAAACAGGCCGAACAGCATCAAAAAACATCGAACAGAGTAGGACATGCGAGCCTCTTGGAAGTAACAGCAGGGTTTGGAAGGTGTCGAGGGACAGATCGGATCAGAGGAAAATGAGAAACCGAACCGTTCCACTCTACCCAGCCGTATAGGCAGAATCAAACGAATCCCGGCCCGTTCTCTCTCCCATTGGCTAACCCGTCTGTGAAGTGCTGCTTTGCCCCTACCTGTGAGGTGTGTGGGAATCTATAATCAGCAGAATTGATCCACTCCCGTACTCTTGCCCTATAATCTTGATATGACCTCTGATCCCACGCCCAGCACGTCGCGCAAAAAAATGACTCTTCCCCGCTTTATCGCTCAAAAAGCGAACGGGAAGAAAATCACGATGACCACCGCTTATGACTACCTCTGGGCGGGGCTGTTTGATGAAGCGGGAATCGACAGCATCTTGGTCGGGGATTCTATGGGAATGGTGGTACAAGGGCATAATTCCACCGTCCCTGTCACGCTGGACCAGATGATTTACCATGCGGAGATGGTTGTTCGTGCCGTAAAACACGCCCTGGTTATCGTTGATCTTCCCTTTATGACCTATGAAGTCTCCCCCCAGGAAGCCATTCGCAACGCCGGGCGCATTCTGAAAGAGACCGGCGCCACCGCGGTTAAACTGGAGGGTGGGGAAGCTCAAGCCGAAACAATCCGAGCACTGGCACGTTCAGAACTGGCCGTCATGGCCCATGTCGGGATGAAACCCCAATCCCATCAATTGTTGGGCGGAATGGGTCGAATTCAGCGGAACGAAGAACAGCTCCTGGCTGACGCCCATGCCGCAGAAGAAGCCGGTGCATTCGGCATCGTCCTGGAATTGATCCCAGCCGGGCTCGCACGCAAAATCACGGAATCAGTTTCCATTCCCACGATCGGCATCGGGGCCGGCCCTCATTGTGACGGGCAGGTCCTGGTTGGCCCCGATATGCTCGGCCTGACACCCGGTTTTCAACCCCGGTTTCTCAAACACTATGCGAAACTGCGGGAAGCGGCGATTGAAGGGACCCAGCGCTACATTGAAGAGGTCGAATCAGGCCAATTCCCCGATGACTCACATAGCCACGAGTAAGGCTTTCAGTACGACGCTCGTTGATTCCGCTGCCAGTCCGGTCTAAAATCACGCAAGAAAACCGACTTCACTCCTAACGACCTCTTTCGAGCCGATAAACCACTGAACATTCAGTTCCGGCTCCAGATTGTTCCGGCATGACTACATCCAATCAAACTTCTTCCTCCACAGAATGTGTCTCCTCCAATAGTGAGGGAGCCACAAATACCACATCGACTGCCAAGGTCGATCTCCCTCGCATTCAAAAAGCAGTTCGAGAGATACTGGCTGCTGTAGGAGAAGATCCTAACCGGGAAGGCTTGCTTGAAACGCCCGCTCGTGTCGCTCGCATGTATGCGGAGATTTTTGAAGGATTACACCAGGATCCGGCCCGTCACCTGGAAAAAGTTTTTCAGGAAGAATACGACGAAATGGTCCTCGTACGCGACATCTCCTTCAACAGCACCTGCGAACATCATCTTCTCCCCTTTCTGGGAGTGGCCCACGTCGGTTATCTACCCCGTGGTAAAATTGTCGGCTTAAGCAAGCTGGCCAGGGTCGTTGAAGAAGTCTCCCGTCGTCCCCAAGTTCAGGAACGGATGACCCATCAAATCGCCGATATGTTAAGCGAAAAGCTTGATCCCAAGGGAGTCATCGTCGTTATCGAAGCCGAACATACCTGCATGTCAATCCGGGGAATCCGTAAGCCAGGTAGTTTGACCATTACCAGTGCCGTCCGAGGCTTATTCAAATCGAATGAGTCCAGCCGTGCTGAAGCGATGTCCTTAATTCGGCATAAATCGCGGTGATTTTTACAGGATTGAATCGCGGACACTCACGGGGATGACTCGAAGATTGGTACAATAAACCGCCCGATTCTTCGAGCTTCTGCCATCTAGATTGCACCGCAATTCTCTCGGTATTTCCAGAGCCGAATAGCACTCCACAGATTCGTGCGAATTGTGATTTTATGGCGTTGAAGTTTGAAGACTTTACCCCCATTGTCATCTCTATTCATGTCATCTCCATTCATCCGGTCAATATCTTGAGGGCCCTGTGGACGAACAACGTCGTAGCATCTACGAAGACCTTTCGAGTTTGATTGAAGGAGATGTGCGCTGCGATGCAACAACAAGAGCTGTTTACAGCTCCGATGCCAGTCTCTATTCCATTGAACCACTTGCAGTAGTTGCTCCACAACATGCCGACGATGTAGTCGCTCTGGCCCGCTATGCCCATTCGAAAAATTACTCACTCACTCCCCGGGGCGCAGGTACCGCTGTCACGGGAAGTTGCCTCGGAAGCGGGATCATCGTCGATTTTTCCCGCTACATGAACCAGATCGAATGGATCGATGAGGGAACCGTTCGAGTTCAGGCAGGAATCACGCGTGCCCAACTTAATCAAGAGTTGGCAAAAACGGGACGGTACTTTGCCCCCGATCCAGCAAACGCAAATGTGACCACCATTGGAGGGATGCTCGGCGTGAACGCGGCGGGGTCTCGCTCAGTTCGCATCGGGACTACTCGCGACCATGTCCATAGCATTGAACTGGTGACAAGCACCGGGCATCGGTTGGAAGCAGGCTTGGAATCACTCCGCATTCTCACCTCGCTTCCCCCCCAAATATCGCATGCTCCATTGGTCAATGGAATAACTTCCGCAGAAGACCCGGTTCTTGAGCAAAACTACAAACGAACTCTAGTCAGCAAACTGGCCAAGTTACTTGAAGACAATGAAGAGCTGATTTACGAAAAGCAGCCGTCGATGCTACGCAACACGTGCGGTTATGTGCTTCGAAAAGTTCTTCTGGATGGCCGCATTAACCTTCCTCGTCTACTCGTGGGCTCCGAAGGAACATTGGGAATGTTCACCGCAGCCACACTCCACACGACCCCTTTGCCCCAGTATCGAGGAATCGCGCTGATCCTGTTCGGTCACACTCAAACTGCCTTACAGGCCATGCAGGCGATCACTCCGTTACAACCTTCCGCCTGCGACTTGCTCGACCGCCGTTTGATATCCCTCGCGCGAGAAGCCGACGAGAAATTCGCAAGATTAATCACTCCCGCTGCTGAAGCCGTCATGCTGGTGGAAGCATCCGGATTCAATGAAGCCGACGTTAAGGAACGTCTGCAAACGATGTTGAAAAAAGTACGCAGCCTCAATATCAGAGCCGTATTCGCTGCTGAAACGTACGACCGCGATGAAATTGATTTTCTCTGGACACTCCCCCGCAGGGTCGTTCCGCATCTCTCCCGATTAGGTGGGGTCGAACGACCGATTCCCATTGTCGAAGACGTCGCCGTTTCTCCGGAATGCCTGGGTGAATTCCTGAGTGAAGCCCA
>JAGQQC010000099.1 GCA_020426395.1 Planctomycetaceae bacterium | reverse complement strand
GAGAGTAACGAACATCTGCAATCTCCACATACTGGAACGCATCACCGGATGTCGCCACTGATCCATTTTTCAGATCGATAAACTGATAGTTCTCGCGTCCTTCTTCCCTTTTTAAGGGAGCAACCGCAATCGTCCAGAAATCTTTTCCTGGAGGAGGATCCCCCACCACGAGATCACCGCCAAAATCGAGTAAGACTTGTGATAGGCCATGAGATTTAAGCACCAGGAGCGCCTGATCCGCCGCATATCCTTTGGCAATTCCTCCCAGGTCCAAACGCATTCCGGGACGGGTTAAGGTGACTTTCTGCCCTTTTTGATCCAACCGGATCAATCGGTAATCAACGGCGCCGAGCCTTGCCTTGAGTTCTTCTGTTTCGGGTAACTTTTTCTGCCGCCGGGCTTTACGCCATAACTTGACGATTGGGCCCACAGTAACGTCAAAGGCCCCGTCCGATTGATCCGAGACCATTTTTGCCGCGTTCAGCACGCAAAACAGGTCCTGACTGACCTCATGAGGGATTCCGTGGGGCTTTTCGAGAGAAAGCTGATTGAGCTCGCTGTCGATCTTGTAGTCGCTGAGCAGAGCGTCCAATTCTTCTACTCTTTGAAAGGCGGCTTCGGCTCCTTTATTTGCGAGTGCCTCGTCCGGGGCGTATACTGAAATAGAAAGAGGCACTCCCATATGGACCTGCGAGAACTCATATCTTTGCAGTTCCTCCCCACCTGCCACAATCCCGCCTCCGGTGAACACCAGAAACCAGATCACGGCTTGAATGTGCCTCAAAATATGGGAATATAAACTACGCTTCATAATGTACCTGACAGGCCTGCGTTCTGTTGGTTCAGATTGTTTCATTGTATCCCGAACAGGCTCACACTGTGAATTCGGATTTGTCCGAGTTTTCTTGAGATTACTGCGAATACTTTTACAACCAGACTTATTGGAATAACTTTATGAACAAGTCGACGTGGCAGAAAACTCTGCTCCCTTTTTTCCTGCTGCTCATCGCTGCTGTCTGCTCTTCTCCACTCTGCGCTGCGAATCCCGATTCGGAAGCAGATTCAGAAGCGGAAATGAAACCTTATAAGCAGACGATTCCTGGAACTGAAGTCAAATTCGAAATGGTTCCTATTCCTGGTGGCGAATTCCTGATGGGCAGCCCTGAAGACGAAGCCGATCGTAGTGACGACGAAGGTCCGCAACATAAAGTGAAAGTCGAACCGTTCTGGATGGGTAAGTATGAAGTGACCTGGGATGAATATGATATCTGGTCATTCAATCTCGACATTCAACGTCGCAAACTGTTCCGGAAAAAAGCAACCGAGGCCGATAAACTGGCCGATGCGGTTACCCGTCCAACTAAACCGTACACCGACATGACCTTCAGCATGGGCCACGATAAATACCCCGCGATCTGTATGACACAACTGGCTGCCCGTGTGTACTGCGAATGGTTAAGCGCCAAGACCGGTCAGTACTACCGACTCCCCACCGAAGCTGAGTGGGAATACGCCTGCCGGGCTGGTACATCGACAGCTTACTCCTTCGGGGACGATCCTGCCGATCTCGAAGAGTACGCCTGGTTTTATGACAACGCCGGTGACATCGATGAGAAATACCGACAAGTTGGACAGAAAAAACCAAATCCGTGGGGACTGTACGATATGCATGGTAACGTCGCGGAGTGGTGTCTCGACCAGTACTCCGAAGATTTCTACCAGCAGTTCAATAAGGACGAAGCCGCTGTTTTCCCCATCAACATTGCGACAGAACTTTACCCGCGCGTCGTTCGGGGAGGCTCCTGGGATGATGATCCCGATCTGCTCCGATCTTCGGCCCGAGTTGGTTCTTCTGAAGATTGGAAGATGCAGGATCCTCAAATTCCGCAGTCAATTTGGTATCATACAGATGCACAACATGTCGGTTTTCGTCTGGTACGCCCTTTAACGGTACCCGATGAAGAAACCCGCAAGAAATTTTCTCTTGATCCGGTTGTTCCCGAGGTCATTGAATAATTTCAAATTCAAAAAACGTCTTTCACCAGTACGGCAAAAATCTAAAACGAACTTTCTTAATTCACTCTTACTATGCGACCAGAACAGGAACTTGCATCTGTTCGCAGGTTGCCCCGAACCAGGAGAAAAGCATGCTCAATTCTGAACCCACCCGCCGGGATTTCCTCAAAACCGGCAGTGCCCTGTCGTTGGGTGCAGTTGCGCTCGGTAGCCTGTCAAAAGGTGTGTTCGCCGCTGATGGCGATGACACAATCCGCGTAGGTCTGGTCGGTTGTGGTGGCCGCGGATCTGGTGCGGCAGCCCAGGCACTTTCTACGGAGGGAAATGTAAAGTTGGTTGCCATGGGCGATGCCTTTGCCGATCAAGTTGAATCCAGCTTGAACGGAATCAAATCGCAGTTGAAAGATCGAGCCGATCGCGTCGATGTCGATGAAGATCACAAATTCGCCGGATTCGATGCCTATCAACAGGTAATTAATAGCGACGTTGATCTCGTCATTCTGGCAACCCCACCTGGCTTCCGTCCAATCCACTTTGAAGCCGCTATCGCCGCCGGCAAACATGTCTTCATGGAAAAACCAGTCGCCACTGACGCCGTCGGTGTTCGTAAAGTTCTCGCTGCCGCCGCAGAAGCCAAAGCGAAAAATCTGAAAGTGGGCGTCGGTCTGCAACGACACCATGAAGAGAAATATCTGGAAACGATCAAACGCATCAAAGATGGTGAGATCGGTGATATTCGTGCCTTACGTGTTTACTGGAACGGGGGTGGCGTCTGGGATCCCCGCAAGACCCGTGAGGAAGTTTCCGGTGAAATGGAATACCAGATGCGAAACTGGTACTACTACAACTGGCTTTGTGGAGACCACATCTGCGAACAACATATCCATAACCTGGACGTGGGTAACTGGATTAAAGACGCCTACCCGGTAACCTGTCACGGAATGGGAGGCCGTCAGGTTCGGACGGATAAAAAGTACGGTGAAATTTTCGACCATTTTGCCGTCGAATATACCTACGCTGATGGCACGAAAATGTTCAGCCAGTGTCGCCATATCCACAACTGCTGGAATGCCGTTACCGAACATGCCATTGGTTCAACCGGTGTCGCCGATGTCCACGGTGGTAAACTCTACAAGGGACTGGCCGAAGCCAAAGAAAACGAAACTTATCGCTGGCGTAATAAAGACGCGAAAAACCCTTACCAGGTCGAACACGACGACCTCTTCCGGGCGATCCGCGAAAACACCAGTTACAACGAAGCAGAAAACGGAGCTTACAGCACCTTGACTTCCATCATGGGACGCATGGCAACTTATTCCGGTAAAGAAGTTAGCTGGGAAGATGCTTTGAATTCCCAAATCAGCCTGATGCCGGAAGAATTCAGTTGGGAAGCGACCCCGCCGGTCGTTCCGCTGCCAGATGGTTCTTACCCCATTCCCACGCCTGGGGTAACCCGCGCTGTCTAGAGGGACCGGTTCATTCTGGTCGAAAATCAGTAAACCGCAGTCGCTCAACCAGGTTGGACGACTGCGGTTTTTTATTGGCCCCGGAACTAATTTCAGCGGAACGAGCCAAATCCAGGTGAACTTTTTCCTGTTTCGCACCTCGTAAGACAAGAATGGAATCAACCCACCACCCTCTTCTGCCCTACTACTGAGAGAAACAAGTTCCTTGTGAACGGCTCTTGGGGTGAGTATGATGTCCCTTTTGCGGCAGGGTGGAGTTTACGCCTTATCGCGACTAGACGTTAAACCTTGTCTCCAAAACAGTTACGACCAATTTTCCCGAAAGTCTCTTCTGATGCGGCATGTTCTGTCAGCCTTAGTCATGAACCAGCCGGGTGTGCTGGCGCATATTTCCGGTATGCTCGCCTCGCGCGATTTCAACATCGACAGCCTGGCTGTCGGAGAAACGGAAAACAAAGAGTTTTCCCGAATCACGTTTGTCGTCAATGGCGACAACCGGGTGCTCGAACAGGTACGGAAACAACTGGAAAAACTGGTCACGGTCGTAAAAGTACAAGACTACCTGGATACTGACTTCGTCGAACGGGATCTGATGCTCATCAAAGTGAAAACGGATGAGGCCCGTCAGCGCAGCGAAATTCGCGAGATGGTCGATGTTTTCCGCGGAAAAATTGTGAATGTCGCCAAGACCCATCTGATGATCGAAATCTCCGGCCAGGAAAAGAAACTGGAAGCATTCATTGACCTGATGCGTCCCTTCGGAATCCTGGAAATGGTTCGGACCGGCCGTATCGCCCTGGAACGAGAGAAATCGATCAACGACGGTCTCGACCTCGCGCGTGAACAAATCGAGATACGCTGATCTCAGCAGACCACACTCTTCAATTCTGTTGTCTGCTTTTCTTCTTTCTCATCTTTTCCTCAAGGTGACAGTATGGATTCCGAGTTACAGGATCGTGCTCAGGAAATGGTTAATCGGATCGTTCACTTAAAGGACTCTCTTTGACTACGACGAGAAAGAGTCCCGCGTCGGTGAAATCAATTCGTTAATGGCGGCCCCTGATTTCTGGAACGATCAGGAACGTGCTGAAGAATTGGTCGGGGAACTGAAAAAAATCAATAACTCAATCAAGCCCCTTAAAGAACTCGTCACCGCGATGGGGGATATTGAAGTACTGATTGAGTTCGCAGAAGAAGATGAATCGTCCGAAAACGAACTGACACAAACGCTCGATCGTTTGGATAATCAAATCGAAGCGGTTGAACTGCAAGCGATGATGTCGAGCCCCGAAGACAGTTGCAATGCCTATGTGGCAGTGCAGGCGGGCGAGGGAGGGACCGACTCATCCGACTGGGCCGAGATGCTGCTCCGCATGTTTATTCGCTGGGCAGAGATCCGTGGTTACGATGTCGAATTACTCGAACGCTCCGACGCGGAAGAAGCCGGGATCCGGAACGCTACGATTCTGATCAAGGGAGACAATGCGTACGGTTATCTGCGCGGTGAGACAGGTAACCATCGCCTGATTCGCATCAGCCCATTCGATTCTGCCGGTCGGCGACATACTTCATTTGCCGCGGTCGATATTACCCCCGAGGTTGGGGATAACATCGACATCGAAATTAATTGGGACCAGGATGTTCGCGAAGACACTTATCGGGCTAGCGGAGCTGGTGGTCAGCATGTCAACAAGACCGACTCCGCAATTCGGTTAACGCACCTCCCCACCAACGTCGTCGTACAATGCCAATCCGAGCGGAGCCAACATAAAAACCGCGCGTCTGCCCGTAAGATGTTACAGGCGAAGTTGTACCAGATCGAACAGGAAAAACGGGATGCGGAACTCGCCGCACGCCGGGGACAGAAATCAAAAATCGGTTTTGGTGGGGAAACAATTCGAAACTATGTGCTCCACCCCGATCAATATGTGAAAGACGCTCGCACCGGGTTCAAAGTCGGCAATCCTCAGACGGTGCTCGACGGTGGACTCGATCCATTCCTGGAAGCCTTCCTTAAGTGGCAAATGGCTCAGTAAACTTCCAACGGCCAACATGATTAACACCTTGTGTTTTTTTGACACCCAGACAACGCTAACGCGTTTGTCTAGTCTGCCTTTTCTCGCTTAAGCAAAGGTTCAAGCCAATGCTGAAAACCATTTTGTTCGATATGGGGAACGTGCTGGTTTTCTTTTGTCACGACCGTATGTGCCGACAGATTGGTGACTTGTACGGTCGTAGCGAAGCTGAAGTCCGCGAGTTACTGATCCAATCCGGAATGCAATCCGGTTTTGAACGGGGAACGCTTCAACCTCATGACATCTGGCATGAATTCCAACTTCGGTTTGGGGCAGGAGCGGAAACAGAAGTCACCTTGTCCCAATTGGAGTTAGCCGGCTCAGATATCTTCACATTAAATGAGGACATCCCTCCCCTGCTGGAGGAGTTGAAATCAATGGGGCTCAGGCTGGTGCTGCTTTCCAACACATCGATTTCTCATTTTGAATTCATTATGCGCGAATTCCAGGTGCTGCAATATTTCGATGATTACGTCACCTCTTACGATGTCGGAGCGATGAAACCGGATGCGGAAATTTATCAGGCCGCGATAGAAAAAATCGACTGCTCTCCAGCAGAATGTCTCTACACAGATGACATCGAGATTTATGTCGAAGCCGGGCGAACACATGGTCTGCATGCGGAAGTGTTCACCGATGTCTCCACCTTACGAGGTCACTTGCAGCGACATGGGTTGAATCTGACAAACTGATTTTTGAGATGGAACTCTTAGAATGCCCTTCACTCCTTATCACATGGGTCCTGCCTTTCCGGTCAAGGGAGCAAGCGGAGCCCGGTTCAGCCTGCTGTTGTATGGGTACACACAAGTTTTGATGGACATTGAGGCACTGTATCGCATTCTGAATCACGAACCGGAATTACACGGTTTTTCTCACACATTTATCGGAGCAACTTTAATCGGTGCAGTCGCCCTGGTGACGGGGAAACCGTTAGTTGAATTTTGGCTCAAATGCTGGAACAGACTGATCAATATCACGCATGCCGAACAATTCCTGGTCGTGGAAAAAATCCATTGGAAGGCAGCCCTGTCCACCGTGGCGATCGGAAGTTGGCTACATATTGTGCTGGATGCCATCATGCACCACGACGTTCACCCGTTTGCCCCTTTTTCTGAGGCAAATCCCTTTTTGCGAATAATTGACGTAAGGGAACTCCACCTATTCTGCATTACGACCGCCCTGTTCGGGCTGGCGTGGATTGGGGTCGCCAGCCTGCTTCCTGTGCGTCGTCCAGAGAACTAAGGCCCCCACAATCAAACCCTCCTGGCCCAAATCAGAAACCTGTATTTTTTTTGCGGATCTCTCTCGCCGTTTGCATTCCCCCCGGACAATTAGAGATGGTATGCTCTGGTTTCCTGACTCCAAAATCACAGGAAATCGGCTGATTGATTACCAGATTCCTACTTCAAAGGAACTTTCGGAAAATCAGACTGTATCCTCACCTGCAGTTGGGCCACTGCCAAAACGAACAAGTACTCCTGACACAGAAAAGTGCTCCAGACAGAGTACCGAATTGCAATAGGAAAGTATTTCGATGACCGAATTGCCAATCTACGGCGTGTTACTCTTTGGAGCACCCGGCGTGGGAAAGGGAACACAAGGAAAAATTCTGGGAACGATTCCTGGGTTCTTTCACCTTTCGGTTGGCGATGTATTTCGGTCGATTGACATCGGATCTCCCGTGGGACGGGAAATTTATCAACATACTTCCCGCGGTGAGTTGGTGCCGGATGATCTAACCATGAAAATCTGGCGGCGAAATCTGGAAGGACAAACCATCCTCAACCGGTTCAAACCACATGAGGACATTCTTATTCTGGATGGTCTGCCACGTAATTTGCATCAGGCAGAATTACTGAAAGATTATGTTACGATCCTGCACGTGATTTACCTCGTCTGTAATGACCAGGAAGAAATGATTCACCGGATCAAGCGTCGGGCGATTCGTGAAAACCGTACTGATGATGCCAATGAAGACATCATTCGGCACCGCTACAAAGTCTACCACTCCGACACAGCCCCCGTCGTCGATTTCTACGACAAGACCCAAGTCCACGAAGTGGAAGCGATGGGCTCACCAGCGGAGGTGCTCTCCCGCATTCTGAAGGTATTGATCCCCGTACAAAACGATCACTACCAGAATAACCTCCAGCGTCGCGCAGACGTTTGATCAATCCGATTCAGAGTAAAGATCAAGGTTTGGGAATGTACTGCAACGTATAGTAGGCAGCTTCGTGGAGTAGTGATTCTCCCGTCGCCGAGCGAATTCCTTTCAGATGGAATTCATGAATGTGCCCCCGCTGAAGGCCGTCGATTTTCACATCCATACTTAAATTATCTCCGGCAACAGCGATCCCGGTAATTTTCGGTTTGGTGTGATCCACTTCGGGGCTACCGTAAGAGGCTTTGTAGATGTAGGCATAGGTTTCCAGGTCATATTGATCCAGCAATTTCGCAGAATCGGCATTGACCGGTTTCGTGAAGGTAAAGCGGAACCCATCCGGTAGCGCTTTCATGTCCAGGATTTCAAAGGGAAATTCGCCACTCCAACTCATTCGCTGTAAACAGAAGGGGGCTGTTCCAATCGATCCCCAACCCCGGTTGGTCCCGCCGATAAACATGTTCCCGTCTGACGTCATCTCCAGCGGCAAAGTTCCTGAAGCAATTCCTTTGCGAAATGGGAAACAGGCCCCCTGGTAATGCCCCTCGACTTTCTCCAGACAGCAGCGCATCACCGTACTGTCCGACTGATCCCCGACAAACATCTGGCCTGCAAATGGTCCAAATTTGCCTTCGGAAATATCACAGGCGATCCCACTGGCGGATTTCCCCATTTTGGCGTAGGGGAAATAGACAGCCGGAGGTTCCAGTTCAGGAATCAAATTCGCTTCGACCATCATCCGGCTTTGATCTTTCGGATCACGGGGGCGTTTCCCCATCTCCTGTTCTGCCAACTTGTACCAGTCGTTGCCACCCGGATGCCCCTGAAACGAACCGGGGCGCAACCATTTCAGACTACAAGTCCCATTCCAGGGTCCCTGGTTGTCGGTGTAGAAGACATCCCCCTTCAGGTTCATTCCCATCCCTCCCGGTGAACGAATTCCGCTGCAAGTCGGGATCAGTTTTCCATCGGGCGTGATTCGCACACACCAGCCCCGATAGGGTGCCTGACTGCTGAACGAACCTGTTAAACAGAGTGTGACCCAGATATTCCCTTCTTTGTCGAATTTGGAACCAAAGGCGTACTCGTGATAGTCTCCCGTGATTCCCCAGCCATCATTCACAGTTTCAAAGAGATCTGCTTTTCCGTCGCCATTGCCATCCTTCAATCGGGACAATTCGCAACGATGGGTTACATATAACCAACCATCGCGCCAAGCGAGACCAAGCACCTCGTGCAATCCTTCCGCGAAATGGGTTAACTCGGACTCTTCCGGGTTTTCTGCGAAAGGTTTCTCGACGATGTAGATGTCCCCGCGACGCGTACCGAGCGCTAATCGTCCATCAGGCAGTAACTGAAGCGCTCCCACTTCCAACACACCGTACTTTTCAATTGGGAATGTGACGAGTGGATAATAATCATCTTCCGTGAGCGTTTTCTCTTCCGCACAGACGAACATGGGAAAGAGTAGAAGCAGACAGAACAAGCTAATCAGGCGGGTCATGAGACACTCCGAGAACAACGGGGTGGGTACTAACTTATAAGAATTCATGTCGAAAAAAATCATTCAGGACTCGTTACCATTGGTAATCGATATTCAGGCGGGAGATATTCCCTTCAATCAACAACGGGATGAGTAATTCCTCTTTTTTTTCCGACTGGCGAACACGAGGAATCGCACTGGAAGGAAGATGCAATTTTAATTTCAGTCCGTTACTCAGTTCATACTGATTTCCACCGAGATCTTTGATCTTCGGATCAAGGGCCACACGGAACCAAAACCGATCGAGCGGTTCGTTAAACGTCACAGTCAAACTTCGCTCGAACATTGAATCGGGTTCAGCCGGTACAGGTCGGAGATGATCCTGAACCTGAAACTGGTCGGTACTGTAAAGGAAAATAGGTTGCGATTTCTGATCGAACTGATAACCCCGAAAACGATATCCGGCCTCACGTGCCGACGTCGTAGGCCAGGCAGAGTCCGGTTTCTCCAATTGAGCAAACGGAATCCCCCGCACCAGTGAAAGCACATGATCACCCAGCGGAGGCTGAAAACCCTCCCCGCGACCAGTCCAGTGACGGGAAGCATCCATGAACCGACCATGCCAGATCAGTGCCAGACAAAGTTGATCTGCATCAAAGGCGAGGTTCGCTTGCTCCGGATAACCTACGGCTATTCCCCGAGGACTGACACCTTCAATAAAGTTACGGTAGATGATGGGTTTCTCTTCAGGAATCAATTCGATCATTGAGCCGCCGATGCCATCCGGAAGGGCCGCTTCTTTGCCCAGACTCATGAACTCCCACATCGCCTCGACTTGCAACGGGACACTTCCGTCAAGACGATTGGCCAACATGCTTTGTCCTCCGAAAAAGAACGCCGGCATCCGGGTTCCCTTACGGTACTTCTGCGGATTGATCAGATATCGATGAAACCAGTCCTTACGGATACGCTGGGGGATACGCAGTAAATCGACAGATTGGATTCCCGTGGCACGATGGTCGCCGAATGTGTGGCATTTAATGCAGGACATCCCTTTTTCACCCACAATATGTCGTCCTTCTCCCTGTAAACGATAATCGGCGATCTTGGTCTCCGGTTCTGCAAATTCTGTTTTTCGATCGAGCTCGACGAAAGGTTCCACCAGGGCTCCGACATTCTGCATGCCAAACCGGGGCATCCGAGTCAGCATATAAGGCCGCTCATCGGCACCGGAATCAAGTACATGTTTTAACCACTCTGTTTTGAGTTTATCCCCCACTCCGGTCAATCCGGGGGGACGACGACCTTCATCTCCCATTTCAGGGATCGTAGAAAGGAAGAAGGCGTCCCGAGAAGCTTCCGGCCCCCCCAACTGATTTCGCTCATGGCAGGCGTAACAATTGAATGTTGTCATCGTCGCCACAACCAATGATTCCCCTTCCAAAGGTTTGATTGGTTGATTGCCAATTTCTGTAATCTGTTGATTCAGTTCTTTTCGCTGTTGGGATGAAAGGCGATATTGGGGAACATCACTCCCCGGTTCTTCCGCCAGACAACCTGCATTGAGGTGTATAGATTCAAACGGACGGGAAACCAATTTACTGAAGAGAGGCTCTTCCTCGATTTTCATTTCATGGCAATCAGCACAACCTTGAGTGACGAAAATTTCTTTGCCACGGGCGGCGAGTTCCTGGTTCAGTTCGAACAGTCGCAACTCTTCCTGAGCAGCAGGATCGACAGAGGAAATCATGGCAATTGGGCCACGGTTAAGTTGTGGCCCCTCTACTTCGACCACGAGGGATTCGTCTCCGCCCCGCTCGAAATAATCAACACGAAAAGTATGCCAGCCGGCACTCAAATTAAGCTTATTTGACCGCGTTCCATGCCCGTGTATACCGTCGTAATCAATCAGTTCCTTACCGTTGATGTACAACCGGCTGCCGTCATCCGAGCCAAGATAAAACGTGTATTCTCCGTCCTTGGGGACCTGAAAATTCGATTCAAATCGGAAACCGAAATCATTCTTCCGACGAGCAAGCTTAAAGTCGATTTCAGCAGCCACTCCTTTTTCAACCGGCTCCAGGTCATCGAAATTAGGAAGCTTTTCCCAACCCCCTTCGTAATAGGCGAAATTCAAATTGGGAACACCCTCAACATCACGCAGAAGGTAACTGGCAATCTGACTGGCTTCCGCGTCGTTCAGATTGAGGGCAGGCATCCGCCCCGAGGGACGGACATGGAGGGGATCCATGAGAAACTGACTTAAGCTGGCGATGGTGTATTTCTGATCGACTTTTCCCAGCGGGACAGCATGCGGCAATTTTTCCGCGTTCTCTTCCGGCGACTGATGACACACGATGCAACCAACTTCCTCGAATAATTTCTTACCCCGCCCAGCCATGGCCGGGCTTGGAAACCCGGGGCGTGGACCTTTCCCGGTGGAAGCCAGAAAATGCACGAGAGGTTCGACCAACTCGACCTCTGTATCATTCAGCACATTCGGCATCGTGGTGCCCGGTTTGGAACGATGGGGATCCTTCAAATATTCCCGCAAGAATTCGGGCCGAATCCGATCACCCACCCCCGTCAGAATGGGGGCCTTCTTCGTGAAGGAAGTGAGCCCTTCCTGCTGAGCTTTGTGGCAGGAGAGGCAATTCAACTCTCCCAGTAGAATCCGCCCTGCTTGTTCCGATTGGCGGTTTTCCGCTTCCAGAAAACGTTCGTATCCGGGAATCAATGGAGCCACAGGTTCTGCGGCAGAAACCAGAGTGGAAACGAGGGGGAGACAAACGAGCGAAATGACAGCCGGAAGCCCATGAAATCGGGAGGGTTGCATCAGAAACACCTGCTGGGAAGTGGAAGGAACAAAGAGGTCAATCGTCCAGTAAATTGCCTAAAAGGCAAAGTACCCTGAGAGTGCTGGGTGGAAATCTCGGGTGGGTCTAAATGGGACTGATCAGGTGCTTACGGGAAGCGATCAAACCCGGTGGGAATAT
>JAGQQC010000098.1 GCA_020426395.1 Planctomycetaceae bacterium | reverse complement strand
GGGAACAGATTACCGCTCGGCGAAGTACAGTTTGTAATCCCCGATTTTCTCTATCTGGGCATGATGACTTTGATCTTACGCATCGTCGGACAAATCTCTCCCTGGTATGCTCCCATCACCATGTTGGGTTCATTCGCAATCTTCATGATGTACCCCCAATATAAACTTGGCTATCTCTTCGACATCTTTATTTCCACCATGCTCTTGGGCACAATCCCTCTAGTCCACCAGCGACCGGAAACCGTCTTCATATTCTCTTTAGCGGCTTATGTAATGAATGTAGTCAGCTTGCGAAAATCTCTTAAATCACTTCATCACTGGAAGTTTGGAGATAATTTGATGCTGAAGATTGGAAAAGATGCCAAAGATCATTTGGAAAATCTAAAAAACGACAAATCCATTCTTGGCTGGCCATGGGAAATTATGTCACCCGCTATTCAAAATCGAATTGATCAAAAAAGCCTTAGCCTACCGCAAGCGGCGTATATGAGTATCGCAATAACCTATTTATTCTGGGCAACTTCCATTGGAGCTAAGACGGAAGCGATTCTCTTTTCCCCATTCTTTCTAATTGTCTTAGCGGCAGCGCAATTGGAACAACGAATAGGCTTACGGACTCCTCCCAATAACCTGCTATCTCGATTTACAACAGGAAAACTAATCATTAAAGGCTACGACCAGATATTAATCACTCCGATACTCTTTTTTCTCATTCTGATACCGTATTTTCACCTGATATTCAGCCTTTCACAAATTCTTTCAATGCGTGGTCCGCAGCCAAGTGTGACTTTGCACATCTGTGCCATCGCTGGGGTGTTCTTCTTGTTGCTGCTGTTGGCATTAGCCGGTCCCCCTACCAATGCCCGCTGGATATTGACAGGAAAATATAATCCGCAAGCAAAGACACTCTTCTCAAACAGAGTGAAATACAAAGAATGCCGGTGAAATAACTGGTTTCCTTCTCAAAGTCCGCGCATAAAAAAACGGACACCATTAAGTGTCCGTAGAATTACTTAGGATCATGCAGCAGGTTCAAACACGATACAATAACCGTCCGCAGGAACGGCAAAAGCGGATCTTGCCGACATTCAATTCGACAATCGTGTTCGCTTCCAGCATCGTATAGCATTCGCTACAGGCATTTTCTTCGACCGCAGCGAGTGCCGAAGAGGCATGAGCGGCTACCAATCGCTGATAATGTGCTCTTTCTGATGCCGGGATACAGGATTCCGCATCTTTAATGGCAGCTTGTAACTGAGCCTCGTCATCCTTAAGTCCAGGAATCGTTTCTTCAAACTCCGCTTTGAAACGTTTGCAATCGGCGACAGCGGATTCGAGTTCCTGTTGCAGCTTTTCAATCAATTTCGCCTGAACATCAATACTGTCCAAGGAGGCCAGAATTTCATCCTCAAGGACACTGTTTGCAACCTTATCGGCTTCAATCTGGGAAGTGATAATTTCATATTCCCGGTTCGAAGCAGCTTCATTCAGCTTCGCTTTCAACGAGTCGATCTTCGCTTCATTCGTTTTCAACTGAAGCGACTTCTGATCGCTGCTTAATTTCATCTGCTTCAGTTTCGCTCGTGCGGCCTCCAGTTCGGCTTCCTTTTTACTGACAATCTGCTCACGGGCAGCAATACGTCGCGGGCCTCCTTCCAGCTTTTCTTGAACTTCATGTAGTTTCTGGTGTAAATCGTGGAGTTCTTTCAGTTCTGCAGCCGTGGTACTCATCCGTTTAACTTTCCTGGGAAAACATTTATGGGCACATGTTTACGGACTACTATATCAAACAGTCATAAAAAAAGCCGGCCCCAAGGACCGGCTTAAGTTCTCAATTGGAAATGTTGGCTGCCGCCAGGGTATCCAGGAACCCTTTTAGCTGCTTGCTTCTCACGGGATGCTGCAGCTTGCGAACCGCCTTCGCCTCAATCTGGCGAACCCGCTCACGGGTCACCTTGAATATCCGCCCAACCTCTTCCAAGGTATAGGTGTAACCATCCCCCAAACCATAACGAAGCTTGATAATCTCTCGCTCGCGATAAGTCAGGGTTTTGAGTACGGTGTCGATCTTGTCCTTCAGCATCTCCTGAGTCGCCGCGTTGACGGGGCTGTCGCTGCCGTCGTCTTCGATGAAATCGCCGAAGTAGCTATCTTCGCTTTCCCCAACAGGACGGTCGAGGCTGATCGGATGCCGGGAGATTTTCATCACACGACGAGTTTCTTCCAGGCTGACTTCAGCAGCTTCGGCTGTCTCCTCCAGGGTGGGTTCGCGGCCCAGTTCCTGTACAAGTTGTTTGCTGACTTTCCGCAGCTTCGACATCGTCTCAATCATGTGGACCGGAATACGAATCGTCCGGGCCTGGTCGGCAATTGCCCGGGTAATCGCCTGACGAATCCACCAAGTCGCATAGGTCGAGAATTTGTAACCTCGACGGTATTCGTACTTATCGACCGCCCGCATCAAGCCGGTATTACCTTCCTGAATCAGGTCGAGGAAGCTTAAACCGCGATTTCGGTATTTCTTGGCGATGGAAACTACCAGTCGCAGGTTACCACCGGAGAGATCTCGCATCGCTTGTTCATAGGCGAAGAAGCGATCTTTTGTTTCCTCTACCCGGCGTTTGAGCGATTGAGGAGTCTCGAGCGTCATCATCATCAGGTCATGCAGCTCGCGCTGCAGGTTCGCTCGTTCGTCCTTCGCGGTTTTGAGTCGTTGCAGGTGCTTGATTTGGGATTCCAGCTCGAGCATTCGAATGGAGATTTGCTCCAATCGACGCATAGCAGGCTGCAAACGCTGAGTCCGCAGGCTCAACTCTTCGACTAGCGTCACCATTTTACGACGACGGAACATCAGCCGGTTTTCTGCAGCACGACGTTCTTTGTCGGTCGCTTCTTCCGAGATCATAGTCTCAAAATCTTTAATGTTCTGCTCACGAAGAGGGCGTAAGGTGGTCAGATTGTGCGGCATGCGCCCCAGAATCTGGTCCTTCTCCAGAGACTCCGTCATCGAGATTTTGATCGTCCGGTCAAAGGGAAGCTCTGATGAATCGACCCGTCCCAGGATGTTGATCGCTTCTCCCATGACATAATCGCCGGAGAGTAAAAATCGACGGAACAATTTACGTGTCAACTCAATCTGCTTGGCCAGGTTAATTTCTTCTTCCCGGGTCAGCAGCGGAATTTCGCCCATCTGAGTCAGGTACATGCGGACGGGGTCATCAATGCGACGAGATTTATCTTCTGTCGACATTTCCCGGCCACGTGTTTTTCGTTTCTTCGAGCCGTCTTCCGGATTCGCCGGTGATTCATCCTTGACCAACGGAAGCTCCAGCTCTTCCAGCGACATCACAAGGTGATCGAGCTTTTCGGGGTTATCCGCTTCATCGGGCAGATAAACGCTCGCTTCCTGATAAGTCACGAAACCTTGCTCTCGCCCTTTTTCAATCAGCAATTTTAATTCTAGGTCTAAGCGATGCACTCGCATTTCCTCCCGGTTCAGGTCAAGTTTCGTCGGTAGCTCTTTGTCGGTGAAAGTGTGTCGCTTTCTGTAACAACTCGATAGCTGTTCCATCCAGCGATGACCCGACAGAAGTCTCCGCAGTTAAGGAGACCATCTGCTTAATTTCAGACAAGGCTTCGCGTTCCTGACGGCGTCGTTTAATTATTCGGACAGCCTGGTGCAGGAAACGGGAGACTGGTTCGCCCTCGATTTCAATCACAGACTCGCGCATCCTGGAAGGGATGTCTAATTCACGAGTCAGCTCATCAATGAGGCCGACAAAATTCTTCGATGGTGTATCTTCTAAAGCTGCCATCAGTCGGTCGACTGAAGGAAGCTGATCTTGTTCATAGAGGTCAAAACAAAGTTGCAACAAAGATGCCAGTTCCCGGTTTTCCAAGTCATCCGGGGAAATTTGCTGGCTGACCCATAGGGCCATCTCCGGTTCAACCAAGATACTTTGAAGCAATTCGCATTCCGGATTAGAGACTAATTCCAGTTTCGACCACTTTTTCTGTACATTTGATGACCGCCCATCCGGTTGTCCCGCCATCCCATTATGGGCGGGGTGGATTGACGACTGACGGGCATAAGTTCGGCGCTCCTGCTGGAGACGTTGACGGCTCAAATCCTGCCGTTTCTCGACCAGCTTCTGTCTCAGGATCGACTCGTTGACCGACAATCGCTGCGAAAGTCGATTCAAAATCATATCTTCTTTGATCGTTCCCTGGAGGTTATGTCCCAGCCGGATCAAATCGAGCAATTCTTCTAACGTTTTTTCGCGCCCGTGGAGTGTTTCACCATTTCGCTCGCGGCAGATTTGGTATTTGTATTCCAGTGCTTCCGGAGCCTGATTTAGCAGGCTTTGCAGGCTTTCCGGGCCTTTTTCTTCGAGAAATTCGGCTGGATCCTGACCTCCCGGGAGAATGAGAATCCGCAGATCGACATCGTGTGAAAGGAACTGAGAAATCGCCCGTTCGGTCGCGTTTTTCCCAGCTTCATCACCGTCGTACAAGAGGATCATCTTCTTCCGGACAAACCGTTTGAGCAGTTTCACATGGGATTCCGTTAAGGCCGTTCCCAATGTGCCTACGGCATTCTGAATCCCGTACTGGTGCAGGGTGATTGCGTCAGTGTACCCTTCCACCACAATGGCGATTTCCGATTTCCGCATCGCCTCTTTAGCGACATCGAAGCCGTATAAAAGTTCGCTTTTATTGAATATTTCGCTGTCGGCACTGTTCAAATATTTTGCATCATTTTCATTCGCATACCCGGGCAAAATTCTGCCGCCAAATGCAACAGATTCCCCCTTATCGTTGCGAATCGGAAACATCACACGTTGCCGAAAAGCATCATAGTAACCGCCATCGGACTCTCGTTGACGGAGCAGCCGGGCGTCAAATAGTTGTTTCAAATTGTATTTGTTCTGGGCGCGCGTCAGTAACCAGTCGAAACCTCCAGGCGTGAAACCGATCTTGAACTTCACGATGGTCTCGTCTGTGAAGCCCCGGTCCTCATGCAGATAACGTCGTGCCGCTTCCGCTTTAGGGCTATTGAGCAGGAATTCATGGAATTCATTTTCCGCCCACCGGCAAACTTCAATCAAGCTCGCTTTTTGACTCTTATTCTCTCTGGAGAAGCCGAACGAAAGCGTTTTCGGGCGTTCCAGATTGGCACGACGAGCGAGATTATCGAGTGCTTCTACGAAGTCGACACCTTCGATATTCATCACGAAGGAAAAGCAATCCCCCCCTTCACCGCAGGCCCAGCATTTGTAGGTCTGTCGTTCGGTAGAAATTTGCAGGGAAGGTTTGTGGTCGTCGTGAAATGGGCAGAGGCCTTCGTAATCTCGACCACCTCGTTTGGGCGTTAACGTGATGTATTCGGAAATCAAGTTAACGATATCAGTTTGGGATCGAACGGTCTCTTTGAAATCGTTGGGAAATTCAGTTGACACCCGCGACTCCCTGAGACCTGTGACCCTGAGCAGTACCTTCGCGATCAATTCCGTTTACCCAGTAACGGAACTGACGTGCCCCAACACATTGAGAGGACTGTGATTGGTTCGGTTGAGCTTGCTCTGCGCCGAACACTCCAATTTTACATACTGTTGAGGTTCCGTCAAGGAATCGCTGGTTTTCCCGACGATTTCGTGGCTCTCGTAACTCGCTTGCCTGCAGGATATTAAATCATCACCTGACCGTTAAGGTCCCCAGTCTCCCGAATATTTTAACAAAGTGTCATACACATTCTCTCCACGCCTCCCCGGAAATGGCTGACTTCACCGCTCTTTTCTTCAATTTTTGAAGACGATCATTAGTTCGCAAACGATTTGCTTCTCCTCGGTTGATAGAATTTACAAAATGTGCAAACTTTGCAAATCGCAGGTGACATTCCGGGTGAACCTGCTCCACGTGATATTTGTCATCACTGTTTCTCATTCTGTTTTCTCTCTGTGCGATTTGAATTCACCTTTCCCGGACCTATTTTCGACATCGGAGTCAGTCCCATTTCCACAACTTCTACCGACGTTGCCTATCAGGCCCCCATTTCTCCCGACACCCAGGCAACCTACGGGGTCGATCAGGTTCTGACGAGCTGTCCTGAAAGCCATTCACTATTGGATGTCTGTTACGATTGGGACCGCATTCCTGTTCCTGCTTCACTGCGTGAGTTCGAACAACGGTGGAGTAACCGCCACAACCCACTCGACTATAGTGGTGTCTGGCGTTTCCGGGAGCTTTTGCCGTTTGCACCGGAAGAAAAAATCGTCACGATCGGCGAAGGACAAACCAAACTGCAACAAGCCAACCTCGCCGCAAAATACGCAGGCGTCAATGCGGGTAACCTCTACCTGCAATACGAAGGGTTAAACCCGTCTGGCAGTTTCAAAGATAACGGAATGACGGCCGCCTCGACACATGCCCATATGGTCGGAGCCAAAGTCACTGCCTGTGCTTCTACCGGTAACACGAGTGCGTCACTGGCTATCTACGCCAGTACCACTGGTCTGTTCCGCTGTGTCGTATTTATCGGTAGCGGTAAGATCGCTTACGGCAAACTTTCCCAAGCACTCGATTACGGCGCCGCCACCATCCAGATCGAAGGCGACTTCGACGATGCCCTCTCCCGTGTTCGTGAAGTTTGCGAACAGGAAAATATTTATCTCTGCAACAGCGTGAACCCCTTCCGACTGGAAGGTCAAAAGAGCATTATGTACCGCGTGCTCGAATCGCTTCAGTGGGAAATTCCGGATTGGATTGTCGTCCCGGGCGGAAACCTGGGGAACAGTAGCGCGTTTGGTAAAGCGTTTATGGAACTCAAGCAACTCGGTTTAATTGACCGAATTCCCCGTCTAGCAGTCATCAACGCACAGGGTGCCAACACACTCTATCGGCTATTCGAAGAAGAAGGGCTCCGCTGGAACGATGGGCGTCCTGATGTTACCAAAATTGATAACTTCTTCGGCGACATGGACGAACAAAACCGCCGGGCTTCCACGTTGGCCAGTGCCATCGAAATCAACCGCCCTGTCAACCTGATGAAATGTCTGCGGGCACTCGATGTCTGTGACGGGGTCGTTCGTGAAGTCAATGACGAACAGATTCTCGATGCCAAAGCCACGATCGGTGCGGGGGGCTTCGGTTGTGAACCTGCTTCCGGGGCCAGCCTGGCCGGTGCCAAGTTACTTCGGGAACAAGGGGTAATCGCTCCCAGTGACCGGGTCGTATGCATTCTGACAGGACATCAGTTGAAAGATCCAACCGCCACCGTCGGCTATCACACATTCACTCCCGGTGATGAATCGAATGCCCTGGTCAAGCGGGGGATCACTTCCGCCCAGTTCACTAATCGTCCGACTCCAGTTCCCAATGATCTCGAAGCGATTTTGAAAGTCGTCCGCGGATTATAGACCCTGGAGAAAGCTTATCGCGACGTAACTCTCTTTTTCGCGATATTCTTCGTAGTTCAATTGCTAACCTACTGGAATCAAGATCGTGCGAGTCACTATAAACGGCGAAGAACGACAGATCGACGACGGCCTGTCACTCGCTCAATTGATTGAGCAACTGAAGATGAATCCCAAATTCATCGCCGTCGAGCGGAACCGGGAGCTTGTTCCCCGGGCCGTGCACGCCGATTGCACCCTGGAAGAAAACGACCAGCTCGAAATTGTCACGCTGGTCGGAGGGGGATAACCCACCATGTCCACAGCCACCATCAATGACAAACCGTTTAACCTTGGATCCCATACCCTCGCCTCCCGATTGATCGTCGGAACTGGGAAATACAGTTCGTTTGAGCTGATGCAGGATTCACTCGAAGCAAGTGGTTCGGAAGTCATCACCGTCGCGGTTCGCCGCGAACGATTAATCGATTCCGAAGGACGTAACCTGCTCGATTACATCGACCTTGATCGTTACACCATTCTGCCGAACACCGCCGGTTGCTTTAACTCCGAAGATGCGGTCCGCGTCGCACGTTTAGGTCGCGAAATTCTGGAGGGTCTAGAAAATCCGGGGGCGAATTGGATCAAAATTGAAGTCCTCGGTGATAAACGGACTCTCCTTCCCGACCCCATCGGCACTCTCGAAGCAACAGAGCAATTGGTGAAGGAAGGATTTCAGGTTCTTTGTTACACCACCGACGATCCGATTACGGCCAAGCGATTAAAAGAGGCCGGGGCGACTTCTGTCATGCCGGCGGGGAGCCCGATTGGTTCCGGACAGGGAATCCTCAATCCGAACAACATTCGTATCTGCATTGAATATCTTAAAGAGAACGATCCCGAGTATCCCGTGATTGTCGACGCGGGGGTTGGATGCGCATCCGACGTTGCCATGGCTATGGAACTTGGTTGTGATGGCGTGTTACTTAATACAGGAATTGCCGGGGCCAAAGATCCGGTCACCATGGCCCACGCCATGCGACACGCCTGTCTCGCGGGGCGGATGTCTTATCTCTCTGGTCGTATCCCGAAAAAGTTATACGCAACTGCGTCGAGCCCGGAGCAGGGTGTCATTTCTCAAAGCTAATCCATAAGACAATAAAACCCCTAAGTCCATAAAACAAAGGGTCACCCAGACAATCTCGGAGAGTTGGCTGGGGCGCACAGCGACAGGCGGTCTCCCTTGCGAATGGATAAACAGGAATACAAATTCTATGAGCACTCCACTGAAAATCGCCGTGCATGGTGCGGCAGGCCGGATGGGCCAACGGGTCACGGCGGTCACCCACGCCGACAATGAAACAACAGTCGCCGCTGCCCTCGAAAGCGCGTCATCGCCTGCTCTCGGTAAAGATGCCGGAGAGTTGGCGGGGTTGGGGAAAATTGATGTGCCAGTGACGGCCGAGATCCCAGATGGTGTAGAGGTCGTGATCGATTTCAGCGTCCCCGAGGCCCTCATTGATCTTGTCAAAGTCTGTCAAAGCCGCAAGCTGCCTCTCGTGATCGCAACTACCGGTCTCTCTCCGGAACAAAAACAGACTGTCGAGGAAGCAATTGCGGACATTCCCGTTGTCTGGGCTCCGAGTATGAGCCTGGCCGTCAACGTCACGATGGAACTGACTCGGCTGGCCTCCCGGTTTCTCAAAAACGTACCTGCCGGGGTCGATGTAGAAATCATCGAACGTCACCACCGGTACAAAGAAGACGCACCGAGTGGAACCGCTCTCCGTTTTGGGGAAATCGTCGCTTCTGAAATGGGTCAGACGAATCATCAGCACGGCCGCGAAGGTCGTCCTGGACAGCGTCCCCGCAACGAAATTGGTTACCATGCCTTACGTGTCGGAGATAACGTCGGCGAGCATACGATCGTTTTCGGCATGCTGGGAGAGACCATCGAACTAACCGTTAAAGGGAGCACACGTGATTGTTACGCGTATGGAGCCCTGGCCGCGGCCAAATTTATCGTGAATCAACCTCCCGGCCTGTACTCCATGAACGATGTCCTCGGCTTGTAATATTTTGCTTCTGAGCACCGAGAAAGGAATAGAGAATGTCCAACCTCTTTGATCTCTCCGGAAAAGTGGCCCTCGTGACAGGGGGAAGTCGTGGTCTCGGTAAAGCAATGGCCCGAGCGTTTGCCCTGGCGGGAGCCGATGTCGTTATTTCCAGTCGTGATGCAGAAGCCCTTGAGAAATCGCTGGAAGAGATCCTGATAGGAACGAATGTCCGCGGGAAATTTCTCGTCACCGATATGACCAACCGAGAAGCGGTTCACGAACTGGGTCAGAAAGCCATCGCCGAAATGGGTCAGGTCGATATTCTGGTCAATAACGCCGGAGGAAATGTTCCAGAAGAAGCCGATCAAATTACGGATGAAAACTGGGATAACACCGTCGAATTGAACTTGAATTCGTGCATGGCACTTTGTCGGTCAGTCATCCCGGATATGAAAAAACGGAACTGGGGCCGGATCATCCATATCTCTTCTATTATGGGCCTCGCCTCCAAACGAGGACGCGACGCCTACTCGGCGACGAAAGCGGCCCTTATCGGCCTCGCCCGCGCACAAGCATTGGAATTGGGCCCCCACGGCATTACTTCCAACTGCCTAGCTCCGGGGCCATTTTTAACCGAACTTCCCGGTTCCCTGCTCTCCGATGAAGACAAGGCGAAATTCGCCGACCGAACCGCCCTTAAGCGTTGGGGCCAACCAGACGAACTGATGGGCCCTGCCCTGCTCCTCGCCAGCGACGCGGGCAGTTACATCACGGGCGAAACGTTGGTCGTCGATGGTGGTACGCTGGTGAATACATTCTAAGATATCGCTGTTCATCCAGGTTCTGTTGACTGCTGAATACTCGCGAGTTGAGTCTCCAGTTCCTGAATCCGCTTCTGGAGCCCTTCAATGACGGGAGCAATCTCCGTCTGCCGAAACCGGCGATGAATGTGTTGCGGGCAATTGACATCCCACGCTTTCACCTCAAATAGAATCGCTCGTTCGACCTGCCCCGAGTAATCGTCGCTCTGCAATCGTTGTATTAACTCGCCGTCTCCCTCAACAACGCGCGCTTCTCCCCAGATTTTGATTCGCCGTTGATGGGCATAATCCATCAGAAAAAGGAAGGCTTGCGGGTTTTCGGACAGGTTCCCCAGCGTGATGTATTGCCTGTTCCCCCGAAAATCGGCGAAGCCAAGCTGATGTTCGTTTAACACTTTCAGAAAACCAGGCGCCCCACCCCGGTATTGTATATAGGGTTGCCCCTGTGCATTCGCTGTTCCCAAGTAAAACATATCGAGTGTCCCCAGAAAGGCTTCCAGCTCGGGTGTCACTTTCGTATTCCACCCTCTCCCAGATTCAACCTTCGCATAAGCGGCTCGGGAACCTTTCTCTTGTTGAATGGCTTTCACAGCCGGCGTAAAGGCGATATCGCTGGGATAAGACTTCATGTCAAAACTCCTGGTATCTCATTTAACGAGAAAAAAACCAGTCCTGTTGGGGAGGATTAAACCAACAGGACTGGTCACGGATTAACAACATTACTTAAGTCGCGCAAGCGGCACCGGAATGGCAAGCCACCGGTTCGGCTGCGGGAAAATCGAGTTCTGTATCAGCCACGTTGTTCAGGAAATTCGTGAACGATCCGAGAAGAACGGCGGCCACCAACTCCACGATTTGAGCATCCTCAAAGCCTGCCTGACGAACCTGAGCCAGTGTGTCGTCGGACACCTTGCCCCGTTGTTCCAGCACCTGGCTGGCAAACTTCAAAGCAGTGTCAGTCCGAGAATCCGTAGACTCTGCTTTTCGTCCCGCCAGTATTTCTTCCGCCGAGAGACCACTCGCCGGTCCAATCGCAGTGAGAATCGAATTACAGTAATCACAGGAATTCGCTTCAGCCGTGGTGAGCTTCAACTGGTTCAGCAGTTTTTTCCCAATGGAAGCGGCTCCCATTGCGTGACTGAACTCCAGATAACTTCGCAGGACTGCGGGTGAATTTGCCATGACTTTCACTGCATTCGGAATCGCTCCATAGGCGGCTTGTACCTGGTCCAGCAATTCACGGGTTTCGGTATTGGCCTGGTCATGCTCAATTGACTGTAAACGCTGCATCTTAAAATCTCCTTGGCGACGCATGTGTACAGACCTGTCTGTATACATGCAGAGTAAAAAAATAGAACTGGATTCAATCAAAACTAAAAAATTAAGCAGCTATCAATTTAAGAGCCGCTTGACGCGCAATTTCGGCAGGCTCAGCAGATTGTTGCATGACGGCCATAATGATCGCCCCCTCCACCAGAAGACCAATCGCTGCCGCGACGCTCTCTGACTGAGGAGTTCCATTAGAAGCCACAATCTCCCGAATCAATTTTTGGAACTGCCGTTTGTGATGGCTACAAAAGACGGAAGCGGGGTGTTCCGGATCCGCTAGCTCAACCTTGGCATTGATAAAGCTACAACCCCTGAAATTAGGGGATTCAAACCAAGTTTTCAGCGCGGAGAACAATGCTTCCAAACGTGATTCCCCCTTCGCCTGAAATTCATTCATGGTGGCGTCGAGAAAATCGTCAAACTCTTCTTCGCGATATTTGAGCACAGCCAGAATCAACTCATCCTTGGAAGCAAAATGGTTGTAGAGGGTCATCTTGGCCACCTTGGCTTCTGCAATGATTCGATCGATCCCGACTGCCCGGACACCTTCCGCATAAAACAACTCTTCGGCTGTTTCAATAATGCGTTGTCGGGCAGATGATTTTCGTGACTGGCTCATACCAGAAGTATACAGACCTGT
>JAGQQC010000097.1:10274-12265 GCA_020426395.1 Planctomycetaceae bacterium | reverse complement strand
CCGATTGAAGGGGAATTCATTCAGCGATTTCAAAAGTTGGCTGGGGAATTAAAAATCCATCTGATTCTTGGTTTCCTCGAAGCGGATACGGAATCGGATCGAACCTTCAATACGGCGGCGTTGATCGGACCGGACGGCAAATTGATCGGGACTTATCACAAGACGCACTTTCATCAAGGTTACGAAGTTAACCCTCCCGGTTACACAGCCGGAAATGACTACCCGGTCTATACGGTGAAGGATCCGAAATCGGATCGAGAATTAAAGGTCGGAATGATGATCTGCTTCGATCGTCAATTACCTGAACCAGCCCGGCAATTAACCTTAAACGGGGCCGACCTCATCGCTTGCCCTTCGTATGGAAGTTGGGGAGGCTGGAACACTCGGTTGATGCAGGTACGGGCTTATGAGAACCATGCGTATGTCGTCTTCTCGCATCCGAAGCAGTCGTTATTGATCGACCGGAATGGAGAGATCATGCAGGAAGGAACCGAAAACGGTTTCGCAATTTCGACGATCAATCTGGATAAGCTGGAGAAGACTCGCCAATCCGTGCGGAACCGTCGCCCGGAAACGTATCAGGAACAGCCTGCCCAAAAAGCAAACTGATTCAGCCCGGCCAAATTGCCGCTCCACTCTCGCCTGCATGCATGATGAGCGTGAGACAATAATAGAACGCGTTGAATACCATGTGCAACACGACGCAGGCCAAGTAGCTTTTCTTGTAGTAGTAAAGCGTGCCAAGGATTAATGCGAGCGGGATAAGCGGGTAGGCATCGGGCAAGCCATGTATGAAAGCAAATAACAAGGCGGTCATCACAATCGCCAATGAGGGATTCCGCTCCTGCCAGGCCCCCTGTAAACAGACCCGAAACAAAAGCTCTTCGGTTAACGGTGCCAGGATGATCACGGAAAATCCAATGAGCAGGTTATTGGACAGGTTCCCGTCCTGCTGCATGACCTTAATAAGCTCATGGGTTTTCTCCTGCGATCGCAACGGAGAAGTAAGTACCATGACGAGTAGTACCAGCGGCATTGCGAGGAAGAAGCTATAGACTCCTGACTTGATCTGATCCAGGGGTTGGTCAAACCGAAACCCACAATCGGCCAAACGGATTAATTTCTTCCAAGACGCCCCGAACAGGATCAGCCCCATGAACAGGAGGCGAAGAGAAAAAACCGCATCCATATGCCACAGCTTGACTGTCATCGGCAACTCGTTGAATTTTTCCAGTTTAACCTCGTTCACCTGGCTCCAAATCAACGTGTAGATATCGGGAATCAGAATCCAGAACAAAAAGCAAATGAGGGCCACGAAGGCTTTCATCGGTTTTTTGAATTCGGGCAGGTAACGTAGGGACTCTTTGATATCTTCGAGCAGTTTTTTGTTCTGGATTAAGCGTTTCCAGGACCACAAACCGGCCAGAATCACTGCGATCATGAGTGACAGCGCGACGATATTCGGAGCAGTGAGTTCTTCTTCGACAGCAAACATAAAACGAACCCGTGGGTCAAATGAAGACGAGCGGCAATCCCGGGATGGAGATCGTCGATAAGAGTCGGGCCCGGTGGTTTTCCTGTCGCCCGGAAACGGTTATGATGTGGAGCATCCACAGTGTTCTAAATCGGCGCTTTTCTTCCAAGGGCTGGAGGAGGGTTGAATCCGATTCACCATAAAAAACTCACGTTTGCCCCATACAAGGTCTTGCCAGCGTGTCAAATATACTTGAACAAATTATGGAGACTAAGCCGGGCGAAATTGAAATCGCACGTCAACGGACTCCGGAAACTGAACTTCAGGCAAAATTAAGCGAAGCCCCCCCAATACGAGATTTCGTGCAGGCGCTACGCAATGCCGAGCAAGTTGGCCTGATTGCGGAGGTTAAAAAAGCGTCTCCCTCAGCCGGACTTATCCGACCTGATTTCAACCCGGTTGAAATCGCCCTGGCCTATCAACAACATGGGGCTCACTGCCTGAGCGTGTTGACGGA
>JAGQQC010000097.1:0-10260 GCA_020426395.1 Planctomycetaceae bacterium | reverse complement strand
TATCTGAAACAAATCCGGCAGGCCGTCGACATTCCCATCCTGCGGAAAGAATTCATTCTGGACCGATATCAAATTCTCGAAGCCCGGGTGGCTGGAGCCGATTCCATTCTGTTAATCGCCGAATGCCTGGAACAAAGCCAGCTTGAGGACTTATATGCCTATGCTGTCGAACTGGGCATGGAACCACTTATCGAGCTTTATGATCCGGAAAATCTGGAACGGGTACTCAACCTGAACCCGAAACTTGTCGGCGTGAACAATCGAAATTTGAAAACCTTCGAAACGGATCTGGAACATTCATTCCAGCTTCGTAAACAGATTCCCGACGACATCGTCTTCGTCAGCGAGAGTGGCATCGCCACCCATGCCGACGTAGAACGACTGATCGCAGCCAATGTGCAGGCCATGCTCGTGGGGGAATCGTTAATGCGTCAGGAGAATATAGGCGCTGCCGTACAACAGTTGCTGGGAACCAGCGTTCCCGAAGCCCCCTGAGTTCCTTCCCTTTCAAATCCACCTTGCCTCAGACATTTAACTATTCAGGAGCCCATCGTGACCGAGACCCATCAGGAAGTTGAACATGTCCTCGTCGTCCCCACCTTGCTCTTTCATGAACTCGGATATTTTCAAGGATTCTCCAACGAGATCGATCGCTATCTCTCGACGTTACTTGATCCGATTCACACCAGTTATCGCCCCCGGAACGAGATGGAAGAGGACCCCAGCTTCAAACAACTGATCCCGTATTGTATTTTTCGTCACGAGGGAAACATATTTTATTACCGTCGTGGGGGAACTTCGGGTGAAAGTCGCCTGCAGAAAAAGCGGTCCATCGGCATTGGAGGCCATATTTCCTCATTGGATTCCCATGCGGAATCGGTCTACCGCGAAGGGATGCGGCGGGAAATTGAGGAAGAAGTTGACCTCGCCTCCGAATATGAAGAGACCTGTGTCGGGATGATCAATGACGATGAAACCGAAGTCGGTAAGGTTCATTTAGGAGTTGTCCACGTATTTGACCTGGAATCGGCAAAAGTTCGCCCACGGGAAGAGTCGATACAAGAGACAGGGTTTGCCACACCGGAAGAGTTGCGACAGGAATTGGATGATTTCGAAACCTGGTCGCAAATCTGTCTAACACAGCTTCTGGCGTGAGGCAAGTTCTACTGACGAAAGATAACCCCAGTCATAGATTGGTGTTAAACCCGTCGCCAAAGTAACCGGATCGGGGTCTTTGCAAATATTACATTGATTCGATCCCCCCAGAATGCAATCTGACAGTGCTGAACCTACTTCAAATGTGGTTCTGCACTGAGCAAATCAAACATTGAGACAAAGACAAAGGAGTGTCTGATGACGAACGTTTGGGCGCGTTCAACAGGAGCAACCTGTTGTGGAATTCTGCTAGTATTGGCAATGGGTGTCGGCCTGGCCACCTCCGCCGAGGCGGCAGATTCGGCTGCTCCCGCTCGACGCTTGACTAACGAAGATCTGGGAACCCTTCTACGAGGACTGGGCTTACAGCCTGTTCAGGAAGAATCCCGCTTCGACTTTCAGTTCAAGGCGATGCACAAGGAAGAAGAATGGGAACTCTCCATGTCCGCAGTGATCAGCCAGAACGGGAAATCGGTCTGGGTTATGGCCTGGCTGGATGAACTTCCCAAATCCCGAGCTGATGTCTCGCAGTTGGCTTTGCTACGTTTACTGTCTGAAAACGATCGTCTGGGTAACGGCAAATTCTTCGCTTACATCGCCAGCAACCGCCGGTTTGTTATGCAGCGGGTCGTGGCGAACGAAAACCTGACCGCACAGGAATTCCGTACCATTCTGGAAGACCTGGGATTCAGTGTGGCTCAGACCTATCCAGCCTGGAACACAGAAAACTGGAAATCTCCCGGCGCGTCTTCCAACGACTCTTCCTCTTCCTCGGCTACGAACACACGATCTCCAGCCAATCCACAGCGGAGAGCAATTAATAGTGCCGTCAACGATTCGAAATTCCAGCCCAACCGGCAGAATTAAGAACCAAGAGAACTGACTACAAAGCCAGTCACCTAAACAGGGTGACTGGCTTTTTTTATGCGCATTCAAATTAATGCCGACGGTTCCCTGATTGTTATCACTGCCTCAATCGTTAAAAACGGACCTGAACAGTTTCTCCCTGCTGGATATTCGACCCTCTCTAGACTCAGGAATATCCCCTCTACTCAACCGTTCTAATCCCACCTTCTGGTCTCGTTTTCCTGGGGATGCCTGAATTTCTCCTGAGAATCCGCCCTCGATCCAGTTCTATTTCTAAATTAAGAACTAAAGTTGAACAGCTAACTGGCAACCGGGAAGACGCTCTCCCTACCGCCACTGTTCCAGCCCACTCATATGATCGACACCACGGAATCCAGCAGGCGTTTAGAGATGGTACGTCTCCATCTTGAGAAGCAAGGACATGTCATTAAGAAGACATTGTCCCTGGCCCCTAAATACGCTTGCTGTCGCGATGCAACTGCAAAAAACTCGCTCGCTTGAATGGCATCATGGCTCCTTAGAAGGAACATTGTTCCTCCACCATGAAATTATTCAAACAGATTTATCTATCGATCTTGTACACGAAACAAATATTGTTTCCTAATCGCTGAGAACTAAAAAACGGGACCATCATGTCAGTTTCTCTCACAACCGACCACCTGTTTATGCTCTTCTGCACGGCACTCGTATTTACGATGCAAGCCGGGTTTTTCTGCCTGGAAGCAGGTTTATCGCGGTCTAAAAACAGCATTAACGTGGCCATGAAGAATATCATGGACATGTGTGTTGCGACATGCCTGTTCTGGTGCTGTGGTTTTGGGCTAATGTTCGGGGAGAGCATCGAAGGCTGGGCTGGGACCAGCTACTTCTTTCTGGATCCACAGACCTACGGGATCAATAATTCGTTCAAATTCCTGTTCCATATGGTGATGTGCGGAACAGCGATCACCATTGCATCGGGGGCCGTCGCAGAACGAATGAAATTCAGGGCCTACTTGATTTTTACCGTTCTGATCAGCGCCCTCACCTACCCACTATTCGGCCACTGGGCCTGGGGAATACATGATGGTGCCACAACCGGCTGGTTGAAAGATTTGGGATTCATCGACTTCGCTGGCTCGACCGTGGTGCATTCGATTGGAGGCTGGTGCGCTCTGGCTGCCGTAATCGTTATCGGACCTCGCTACGGGCGATTTGACAAAGAGGGCCGTAAGCATTCCTTTCAGGGCCATAATTTGCCGCTGGCCGCATTGGGCGTCTTCATCTTATGGACAGGCTGGCTCGGCTTTAACGCCGGATCTGAAGAACATTTTACGAATCGGACTCCACTCATTTTGATCAATACCGTTCTGGCAAGTGCCTTTGGCGGATTGGTTACCTATCTCATTCAAACGGCCCAGGGAAAACTGATTCAGGTCGATCTGGTCCTGAACGGTATTCTGGCTGGTCTAGTGGCTGTCACTGCCGGGTGCCATGTCTACACTCCCTGGATAGCAGTTCTAGTAGGAAGTTTCGCTGCCTACGCGATGATTTACGCCACAGACGTGCTGACCAAACTGAAAATCGACGACGTGGTAGGCGCCTTTCCTGTGCACGCTGGTAGTGGTGTCTGGGGAACCATCGCCGTCGCTCTGTTCGCTCCAATCGATTCGTTGACTCCAGGTTATAGCCGTGTGGATCAACTTTTAGTCCAGCTCCTGGGTTGCTTAATTGCCATGGTTTGGGCATTCGGAACGAGTTGGTTGTTCCTCAAACTTTTCAGCCAGGTTCAATCCTTACGGGTTACGGAAGAAGCAGAACAGGCGGGACTCAATACCGTCGAACATGGTGCAACAACAGAAATGCATGATCTGTTAACCACCATGCAAAGCCATCTTAACGGGGATCATCATGCGATAGCAGAAGCAGACCCGTTCACGGATGCCGGCCTAATTGCGATGCAATACAACCGTGTCGTAGAAACAAATCAGAAAATGCTGACGGACCTTACCAAACGGGAAGTCATGCTGAGCAAGGCAAAAGAAGCAGCCGAAGCCGCCGCACAATCCAAGACCGAATTTCTGGCCAATATGAGCCATGAAATCCGGACTCCCATGACGGCCATTCTGGGTTATACCGAACTTCTTAAAGATGAAATCGAAACTCAACCTGATGCGGAAAACCAACTGGACGCCATTGAAACGATCCAGAAAAACGGGGATCACCTGTTGACCATCATTAACGACATCCTCGACCTCTCCAAACTTGAAGCAGGCAAAATGACCATCGAACAGGTCCCCTGTTCTCCTCACCAGTTATTACGAGATGTCATCGAGTTGATGGAAGTCAAAGCGACGGCCAAGCAAATCAAACTGATTCACAACCAGGAAAATCTCCTCCCCGAGATAATCAACAGTGACCCGACCCGCTTACGCCAAATTCTGGTCAATCTGATTGGTAACGCAATCAAATTTACCGAAGTAGGTAACGTTACAGTAAAAGCTCAGATGAGTTCGACCACTTCAAATCTACTTGAAATTGAAGTGACCGATACGGGGATCGGAATGACAGAAGAGCAGGCCCACGGATTGTTCATGCCATTCATTCAGGCCGACACATCCATGACGCGCAAATTCGGCGGAACGGGCCTGGGCCTCAGTATCAGTAAACGACTTGCTGAAATGTTGGGCGGTGACATCGAAATTGTCCGTACGAAAGCCGATGAAGGTTCAACATTCCGGGTATCGATCGATGTCGGAACGCATGACCCCAGTTCCCTGATCAGTTGGGATAAATCGAAGACAAAAGCAGAACCTTCAACTGAAATCACACCGATTCCTGAGAACATCTCCGCAAGCGAATTCAATGTCTTGCTGGCCGAGGATGGTCTGGACAATCAGCGGTTAATTTCTTTCCTGCTGAAAAAAGAAGGTGCAGAGGTTACTTTGGCACAAAATGGATACGAAGCATTTGAAAAGGGAATCGGCAGACTCAAAACAGGTAAACATTACGATTTAATTCTGATGGATATGCAAATGCCCGTACTGGATGGTTATGAAGCCACCGCAAAGCTGCGGGAAGCAGGTTATAAGGCCCCCATTATTGCCTTAACAGCCCACGCCATGAATGGAGACCGGGAGAAATGTCTAGAAGCCGGTTGCGATGATTTCCTGACCAAACCGCTTGAGAAAGAAAAATTCATCGAAACGATCCATTATCAGGTCAATCGTTATCGATATCTTCTGCAACCGGAAAGCAGTATTGATCTGGTTCACTCCACGGGATCAGGAATCTGAAAACAAGTGAAGCCCAAACCTTTCAGCGAGAACTTTCAACGGGCTTCAATACTTGTTGACAAACAAATTCGAGGGCTGCGATCGAATCTTCCTGATTCGTCGCATGCCCTCCTTGCGGTTGATGGATCAACAGACAATGTGGATTTAGCTTCTTCACAATTCCAGCCAGACGCTGACAGCTTTCCGGCGGAACGAGTGTGTCTTTCCCTCCCGTCGTCATCGCGATTGGCATCGTAAAACGCTCCGGCCAGTACTCGGCACTGCGCCGTTTATACTCTTCGGGAATATCTACCTTTGTCCCGCCGTACGAGGCGGTGATAAATTCCTGGAACCGTTCATACTCCAGGTGATTTGCCGTTCCATTAAACGCTACTACCCCCTGAACTAATTCCGGATGCAACGCTGTAAAGGTGAGCGCCGAACTTCCTCCCATCGAGCCGCCCATCAAAATGGTTTTGTCGATCGTATACTTTGATTTGACCTCTTCTAAAATTTGCAGCAGATCTGCTTCTGCATTCGGTCCCATCCAGGAGGTCGTCGCCCGATAGTCGGGTGATAAATAAATCATGTCGTATTTTGCAGCCACTTCTCGCGCGGCAGCACACTCTGCCCGAGGGCTTTTGATAAACTGCCAGCGATCCGAGCCATGCCCGTGTAGAGCAATCATCAGAGAGTGCGGTCGAGTTGCCTCGAAAGTAGGCGGTAGGAGTAAGACATATTTTTGCTCAGAACCATCCGCCCTGGCCGTGAAACGGACATCCAGCGGCTGAGAAACATCCTCCGCCTGAAGTGAGATGTCCGTGCTGAAAAGCACCAGGAATGGAACGAGAAAATAAAAACGAGACATAAATTTATCTTCCCCCTGTTTTACCAGAAGCAATAAAACGTCAACCACAAACTGAAGAGAATTAGTGACAACGCATACCAGCGGGGTTGTCGCCAAACCGGAAGCGGTCCTTGGAATGGATGTTCGATCACCGGCGGAAGGTCTGAAGGTAATGTCATCTGAGTGGTCAACTCTGAAACTGACTGTGGTTTCCAGAACAACAGGGATAGCAACATCCCTCCGGCGGTGATACTCATCGACCAAAGGTAAACATACCAGCGGTTAACCAGGATTTCGGGTAATTCGAATCCGATCAGCCATTCCTGTCGCTGTAAGAAACAACAAAGACCGTACGTTCCTCCCGCAAGAAGACCCACCAGCCCACTCTGCTTGGGCACCGGCGTCAGAACTCCCATAACATAGATCGTAAAGAGGGGTGTCACGAACACCGAGACGAGATTTTGAGTCGCATCGATCATATTCCGATGGGAGATGACGTACGGGATATATAAAAAGCCGAGGAGGAGAACTCCTACAGTAGCAATTCGGCCCACGAGCAGATAATGTTTTTCGGATTGGCCTCGTCTGATCCAGCGTGCATAAATATCACGTGTAAAGAGAGCAGAAATAGCCGATCCCATCGAGTCAAAAGTACTGATGGTCGCCGAGACAATCCCGGCCATTACTAACCCTTTCAAACCAGTCGTTAGGAAATCATCTGCCAGGATAGGAAAGAGGGCATCCGCTTTGACATCCCCCACCGTCAGATCGGGATACAGGACACGACCGAACAACCCGAGCAGAATGATCATCAACATCAACGGGATCCCGATCGCCGCTCCGAAGATCGCCGCCATTTTCATATCCCAAAGCGACCGGGCTCCCATCAGCCGCATGGTTTGAGTGTGATTGACGGTGTAATACCCCAAACCGATGATGATCCAACCCAGTTGAATCGCGAGTGGATGAGTATGATTTTCTTCATCCACAAACGAGCCCATGTGGATCCAGTTGGTGAGCGGTTGAGTTTTTCCTGTAGAAATCTCGGGCGGAGGCTCCTCGCCTGCTGGCGTGCCTACCCAGCCTTTCTCTTTCACCCAATGCGGATCCGGAAGGGTCGATAACCGCTCCTCCACCCCAGACCAACCTCCAGCCGCATTCCAGACCGAAATGAAAATCGCCGCACATCCCAGTAAGATAATCAAACTTTGCAGGGCATCGGTCCAGACGACTGAGGCCAGCCCTCCCAACATCGTATAGGCCGCCGTAAACAAAACGAGCAGCACGATCAACGTCCACGCCATGCCCGGTTGCAAACCGACCATTCCGGTGAGCATTAGATAAAACGACCAAACCATGAGTCCCAGAATCGCCGTCCGGTATTGGATTTGGATTAACGCACTGAAGAGCCGTAGCGACTTCCCGAACCGGTATTCCAGAAATTCGGCATTGGTATAACAACCCAGCTTATACATCCAGGGAACAACGATAAAAGCCGATAGACAACAGCCCAACACTGTCGCCAGGGTGAAGACCGTTAAAATATGAATTCCGTTGTTATAAACGAGACCGGTCACCGAGACGAGATCCGCGTTATCGACTGCGGTGGCCAGTATCGAGAGTCCTAATCCCCACCAGGGTAAGGAACGTCCACCGAGAAACCATTCACTACTGGAAATCGTTTTACGTGAGAGATAAAACCCGTACCCGATGATGGCACCGTTCAACACGAAAACAATCAGCCAGTCCCAGAAGTTCATCTACTGGTCTTTCGGATAAGAGAAAAGTTCGAATTAGCGAGCAATCGACCTAAAAAGTCTTCAAGACTTCCGGAGAGACATCATGGGCGAGACAGACCAGTAGATCTCCCTGTGCTGTAATGGCCGGACCACGATGGGCAATCAAGATCCCATCCGCATGTGCTTCGACAATCGCCGGTTCGCGATCAGGTCGTTCGGGGAAATGAAGCGCTCCCAATGGTTGCCCGGCTGAGACATCCTGACCAACATCGACCAGGCTTTCATACATACCCGATTCCGGTGCAAAGAGATAATCTTTATCGCTGAGAGCTTCAATCCAGCGCGTCGGTGGCAAGCCAAGACCTTCCCGAGTTTGCTCCTCTCCTTCCAACAGCCCGACGTGAATCAACACATTCCGCAAACCTGCTTGAGTTAGTTGATGTACCGGCTGGGTGGTCACTTCCCCCCCACTCAATTCCGTGGTGATGACAATCTTCCCCTGCCCTTCCGCTTCAACCGGCAACAATCCCGTTCCGGCGATGTCAGCATACAGAAACGCGAAATCGGTATTGTAAGCCAGCGCTCCCTGCGCCATTTTGCGGCGCTGCTCCAGATCATCCACCAGATGCATATGAGCACACGGGTAAAAATAAATCCCCCGTCCGCCAGTATGCAGATCGATTACATAATCTGCTTTTGGAAAAAGTTCTGTCGTCAAATAATGTGCGATCACCTCAGTTATCGTTCCAATCGGATTCCCGGGAAAACAGCGATTGAGATTTTTCCCATCTATTGGGGATAACCGGGTTGAGGCGCGCGAGGCAGGCACATTCAGAATCGGGATCATGATGATGCGTCCCCGAATCTGATCCACCTGCAATTCACGCATCAACCGCATGATGGCAATCTGACCAGGATATTCATCGCCATGATTGCCGGCCATTAACAAGACCGTCGGCCCATCTCCATTGGCAATCTGGGCAATGGGAATCTGTAACTTCGACCAACCACTCAAATTGTAAGAATAAGGAACGGATAACATTCCCCACTGCTTACCCTGTTGGTGGTAATCAATACCTGTCTGAATCGGAGATTTGCTCATGTTGAACGCTTTTGAAAGATTAACGAGGGGATACCATTTTAACGGCTTACTGATAACGAGTTTTATTTCGATTCCGACACGATCAAATCAGCGATGAAATCTTCATTGAGGGTCACACCGAGACCGGGGCGATCGGGAACGGTGATCCAGCCATTTTCAGCCTGAACTTTTTCGTGGGTCAGTTCATTACGGATCGGTTCATCTTCGACGCAGTCCTCAAAGATGAACGCATCCTTACACGTACCGAGCCAGTGCAAACTTGCCGCGACGGTCAGCGGACTGGTGTAACAGTGATTACAGACCCGCGCTCCGATTTCCTGAACCCGCTGCTTAATATAGGAAGCATCTGTGAAACCGTTTCGAGCGAGGTCAACCTGATAGACATCGAGTGCCCGTTTATCAATCAACGGCCGGAACGACTCGCGTCCGCACTCTTCTTCTCCCGCTGCAATCGGTACGGGCGAACGATCGCGCAACCACTTGTAGCCATCAACGTCATGCGGATGCAGCGGTTCCTCCAACCATTCAATGTTGTAATCCGCAAAGGCGTGTGCACGTCGCAACGCCGTTCGGGCATCCCAGACGCACCCGGCATCAATCAATAAGGTCGCATCCCCCAGTCCTTCCCGGGCTCCGGCGACCAGTTCCTTATCGAGTTGTTCCGATTGCCCCATCGGCTCCCAACCGAATTTGACAGCGGTGTAACCATTCTCAATCCAGCGTTGTCCAATCTCACAGGTCTCTTGACCATCTTTGCCGAACAGAATCGAGGCATACGCCCGGAATTTGTCGTGATGCTTACCTCCGAGCAAACGATGAATCGGTTCTCCGTAATGTTTTCCCTTCAAATCCCAGAGCGCCATATCAATCGCGCTCATAGCCGTGATCGTGACCGACATCCTCCCGAAATAAAGCGTATGACGATGCATCTTCTGCCAGAGTCGTTCGGTCTCCAGTGGATTTTCGCCGATCAACAATTCCCGCAAACCGCAGGCAACATTGTGCGAATAGGGTGCATCGATAATCGCCTTGACGACTTCGGGAGAAGAATCGGCTTCGCCAATTCCTTCCAGCCCCGTATCTGTCCGCACGCGGACTAACACCGAGTCCTGACAACTGGCCGTTTTATTCGTCACCGATTTGGAACGCAAAATCTGACAGACAACTTGTTCGATTTTCATGAGGGAACCTGAAGCGTGGAATGAAATTGGAGAAATGGAATATTGTTTTGCTTGAACCACAAAGACACGAAGACACCAAGAAGAACGGCTTCTTTTAATTTCATTGTTCTTCGTG
>JAGQQC010000096.1 GCA_020426395.1 Planctomycetaceae bacterium | reverse complement strand
TGTGCAGTTAATTCCTGAGCCAGTTGCTGACTGATTCCCCGGCGACAAAGGGCGACGACCAGTTTGTTTTCTCCCTGTTCAACCGGTTTCGGATCTATCCGTGAGTCCTGGTTCAACTGAAATGAAGCGGTCCAGTTTCCAACCCGCAGCATCTGAAATAACTCTGCCTCATCCGGTTTCAAATACCCAGCCCGGATCAGTTCTTCTGCCGCCGGGCCGATGTATCGCTTCCGCACCTTGTCCAGTTTGGTGTTACGACTGATGCCAATATGCTCATACGCCAGCCGCTTGAGGTCGATTGTGATCATTGTTTTATGAGGTGGGTAAAAATACTTGTCGAGATACCGATACAACCGGCGGGCTGTCGGGCTGAGGTCACGGACCAGATCGTAATCAATCTGTTTCAAGTAACCCGACCTGAACGATTTGAACAAGACCGATCCCCAGCGAAAGAGAGAATGCTGTTCGGTGAAGCTCGCCTGCGAACCGGCAGCCCGGGCATCCCGAAACTCAAACGAGTCGAGAATTCCGAATGCTCCCTGATCCCGCCATTCCTTGTCCTGGTTATCCCGCCACAAGTTCTGATAATCGAGTCGCACTCCAACCAGACGATGCATCCCGGTCGTCAGTCGTTTATAGGCCCAATCTGATTTCGGCCAGCCCATCAGCTCAAACAAAGCCCCTCGTGAGAAATGCACAACCGGATCACGGAATCCGTGGTAATCATGGGTCAGCTTCAGCAACCCAAGATAGATTTCTTCATCCTTTTCAGTCGGTAAGCCGTATCTGGCATCTCCATAAACCGACAACGTTCGGCGGACATGCTTTTTCTGGCGAGTATCGAATTCTTCCAGTTCGTAATGGAGGGTATTCCGCCCACTGTTCCGCTCTGAAAGGGTCGCAAACGGAAGCTCGCACAGATTCATCTCATCCCGACCGTGACGTTTCTTTCCCAGGCGTTGAAACAGCGCTTCCGTTACCTGATTCTCACTTGGATTAGTTATCAACAGCACCCCCGGTTAGTTAGTACGTACAAGTACAATAGTAGCCATAAAAAAAGAAAACAATCTCCATAACTTACCTTCTTCCAACCGGTCTCGTTTGACGTGGAATGCGGTCTCATGTGGTGTGGCGAACGGTCTCGTTTGCCGCAGGAAACCGGCTTCGTTTGGCAATCGGAGCGACCTCATTTGGCGTATGGGTGTCCCATTTTGAAACAGCCCTGAATCCAGACCTGTTTTACACCCTGTTGCAATCTGAACCGGCCTCATTTCACGTACCAGCGGGGTCTCGTGTGGCGTATCGTACGGTTTCATTTGACGTACTCCCTGTTTACTCCTCGTTTGCTTTAACCAACTTGAACTATGTAGCAGTACCCTGATTTTACGCAACCAGGAAATCGAGGACTGTTTTCCCTTCACTTTTATCGATTCACTACTGACCAAATCTGAGCGTGAGGAGCATCACAATTCCATAGTCATCTTGAATAGTTACATAGTGTGGCCCACTACAATTTCGTTGCCTGTGCCTCTCTTTTTGTGATACACTGTAGAAACACCTAAAGGGAGCACTGAACGATGGCCACAGAAATCAGCCAGGAACTGGAAAAGTTTGTCGAACAAGAGATATCACTCGGACGATTCTCAGATCGGAATGCGGTGATTGAACACGCACTTCGTCTGTTACAGAGAGACCGGGAAGAAGCGGTGGCCGGAATTCTAGCGGGACTGGCCGATGTGGCTGCTGGAAGAACACAACCATTAGCAGAAGCCTTCGATGACTTGCGAAATGAATTAGGAATTCCCCCAGAGTGAAGTCTTTTCAAGTCATCCTCACTCAAAACGCCAAGTCCAACCTTCAGCATTATTATCTTCGGGCTGCGGAGCACGCTCCCGACACTGCTCGCAACTGGTTCAACCGGTTTGAGGAAGCCTTGCATACTCTTTCGGTTCGACCGGAACGCTGCCGTCTGGCCCCGGAAAACGACGTCGTTCCCGAGGAAATTCGTGAGTTTCTGTTTGGAAAACGGGTCGGCACGTACCGGGTGCTGTTCACCATGACGGAGTCAACCGTGCTCATCCTGCATATTCGTCGTGCCGCAATGGATGTCGCTGACGAACAAGAGTTACGCGGAGAGTAGCTGATTTTGCCGTTGACGAGTTTCCGCATTATGTGTCACGGTATCGGAAAGGATTTCAGTCACTTAAGCCGGAATTGCAGACTGCAATTTCATAACGGAAGCAATGATTACGTTTTGTCTCATTAACCAGAAAGGAGGGTGCGGTAAAAGTTCAACCTGCTTTCATCTATCGGGAGCACTCGCCACGAGTGGCATGAATGTGCTGCTCGTTGATCTCGATCCCCAGGGGTCACTCAGTCAGGGATTTCTGGGTCCTGCCCTGGTCGAGCAAATGCCGCTGATCGAAACCATCGCCCTGCTCTTTGATGAGAACTCGTTCTTCACTGGCCGTGATGGACTCGTTCATTCGACCTCCTTTGAACGCATCTCCCTCTGCCCGGCTAATCAGCTCCTCGCCCCCTTTAATACACCCCAGCCCGAATTGACCGGACAATTTCAGTATGTCGTGCGTGAGTTTCTGAACGAGCAGAAGGAGCGATTCGATGTCTGTCTCATTGATTGTCCTCCCAATCTGTATCGTTGTAGCTGGACGGCGATGGTGGCGGCGGATGAAGTGATCATCCCGGTTCCTCCCGAAGATTTTGGAACCCAGGGACTGCGGGCCGTGCATCAATCCATTCTCTACGCCCGGCAACTCAACCACAGGTTACATCGCTTGGGACACCTGATCTCCCGTCGGGATCAGCGGCTTGTTATCCACCGGAAATACGAACAGAGCCTGCGAAACCAGTATGGAGAAATGGTACTCGAAACGGTCATCCCGGAAACTTCCGCTTTTAAGGTCGCCCTCACCTGTCGTAAACCGGTCGAGTATCACGATCCGCACTCTGCTGCGGCCCAGATCACTCGCCAGTTGGCAAATGAAATACTAACCCTGGCTGCCCGGCGGCAGTCCAAACGAAGAGTGGCCTGAGATGACCAGCACCCGCCAAGCGTTGCAGGAAGTGAATTTGCATATTGAAGAATCGATGGGAGTCCGCACGGTCGATAGCCGTCCCCGGTTCTCTCCCGTTCCCGATGCCAAAGATGTCGGACGACTCCCCTCCCGCAAACATGGTTTGGTGGAGATCGACCGCGTGATTCCTGATCCGCAGCAGCCACGCACCGAATTCGACGAGCATGAACTAAAGCGACTGGCAAACAGCATTCGAGAGAAAGGGTTACTCCAACCGATTCGGGTCCGCTGGGATGCTGAGCGTGAAAAGTGGATTGTCATCATGGGAGAACGCCGTTATCGGGCGACGAAACTGGCTGGCTTGTCCCAAATCAGTTGTTGTTTTGTCGATGATGAACTCACTTCTTCCGAACTGCTGGAGCAGCAATTGATCGAGAACCTGTTACGAGAAGACCTCAAACCACTCGAAGAAGCGAAAGCGTATTCCACGTTGATGGAGATGAATGGCTGGAACGGCAAACAGGTTGCCGGCGCCCTGCATGTCAGCCCTTCCAAGGTGAGTCGCGCCTTGAGCCTGCTTGATTTACCGACAGAAGTCCGATCCAAAATCGAACAAGGGAGCTTAACCCCCACCTCCGCGTATGAATTGACCAAACTCAACAACGAAGAGATTCAAAAAGAACTTTCAACTACAAATAATCTGACTCAGAAACAGGTGGTGCAGATTGTCCGGCAACGTCGTCGTCATTCCCGTTCTTCCCTGCGAGGCACGAGTTTGAAATTCCCGACTTCAAGTGGAATGTCCATCTCTGTTCAAGGTTCTAAAAAGTTTACCTATCACGAAATTCGGGAAGCCCTGGAAGAAGTGCTGGAAGAAGTCGAACTCCGGATCCAGAACAACGTGCGTAATCTGTGAGTCTTTTATTTTGGTTTGGGTAACCCGGCCCGCAATATCTTGTTCAGTTTCTCTTGGTCGAGTTCGGCACACGATTCGGCACTCAACCCGACCGCTGCATAAATCATGGAGAGGAGTTTCGGGAAATAACTAGATAGCAAAGCGGACTCATTGAGGGAAAGCGAACGGGAATAAAAAAGGGTCGCCTGGGGAATGCCGGTCAGGTTCATCGCCAGATACGCACTCAGGGTCGAGGCTGACTGGAGGTTCTGGCGTAAGTCATCATCCCCTTCCGAACATTCAAAAGCATCCGGTTTATCAATCGCTCGTGCATTAAAAACGGCCCGGCTCACGACTCGTTCGATATAGGGCAATTCCCCTTGAGAAATCAATCGCAAGACTCTCTCGGCGGTAAGTAACCGTTTACCGATCTCGCTCTCTTCGAGTTCTTCCAGTGACTTTTGGGGTTCGTTCTCCATCCCTTCTCTATGTCACAGATGACCGCCAGGAGCAAGTTCACTCCGCGATGCACTTTTTTGACTTTTGGGAGGCAAGTGTGCTGTGCTGAATTCTACACCAAACACTCAATTACCCGTGAATAATGACCTACTCCTTTCCCGCTGATTCGAGAGAACATGTCCAGGCCGTGAAGCAATCGGGTGCCTACGAAACAGTCGATGACTTATTGCGGGAAGCGATAACGACCTTCGCTCAGGCTCAGCAGACGGGTTTTGTCCCGACCACCTCCCCCTCATCTCGGCCCTGTTTTGTGAAGGCCGAGCGAGGGTGAGGCGGACGGGACACAGGCGAATCCATTTGAAACAAAGTTCCATCTTTATGAATGGTTCGTGCTTTGGTAGGAGACTCTCCACATCGCAGGAAATCGGAAACACTCTAGCGAGATTGCTATCAAGCCGAGTGATTATCGTGCGACGGTTGAAATTTGAGCATTCTTGCGACACTATATTTACAGACATTACTCGTTTCCTGCTGATGAACCTATCGTTATGCGTTTTATTCTTGGCTAAAACAGGGATGTTCCTCATGCCTGAACCTGATTTTTCCCGTCCGGAATCGGCTCCCCATCCTCAGCAGACACATTATCAAACAGAAGATGACATCGAATTACCTCCGCTGGAAACGGAACCTGCCAACGCAGCCAGTTCAGATGACGTTTCCCCGAGTCCTGATCAGAACCAGAAAACCGGGCGTCCTTCAATCTTGGGGACCATCGCTCTGATTGGAGCCTGCCTGGTCGGGACCTGGTTTTTATTGCCGGATGCTCCCTCCCTGGAAGAACAACATCCCAACTGGCAATATGTCGAAGCGGCTACGAATGCTTCCAGCAGTGGCAGCGATCAACTCGTTCAACTGACTCAACAGGGATCAACGCAGGTTTTCAGTTCGCTGGAATTGGCTTCGTCCGATGCGAGCCAGGCCGCCACACGAGAACTCCGGCAGGCATTAAGTCGTAATGATCTGGTCACGGCGACCGCCCTGTTACAGCAAGCTCAAGAGTTACCCAGCCCGTCGCAGAATAGTGACGTCAAACCTCCCATTCTGTCCGCCGATTCCAGCCTGACTGCGGCTCTGGAAAAAGGGGAACAGGAACTATACGAGCTGGAATTGTTCGATTGTTGTGACGAGGATGGGGATGTGGTGGAAGTGCTCGTCAATGGCGTTCCCTTTGCCACTGTCCCCATTGATCATTCCGGCACGAAACTTTCCATCCCGCTTGCTAAAGGACAAAACAGCATCACCATTCGGGGAGTGCGGGACGGGGGTGGTGGAGTGACTCTCTCCTTTCGGACCAGCCGGGGAGATTATTTCGCTCGTTATCTGGATGTGGGTGAAGATCTTCAGTTGGGAGTCGTCGTCAAATGAGTACCGGTAACACAACCCGCTTTTTGCAGTTATGGAAAGAGGCCTGGTTCTTTCGCTGGAATTTCATGCTGACCTCCGTTGGTCTGTACTACCTTCTCTTTCGTTAGACAGTGGCCGCAACTACGCAACAAGGAGTAACCCCAGTGAGTTTACGAATCATGCCGTTACTCAGACTGGTTGCGTCTCTCGTTCTCTGCTGGATACTGCTCTCCTTGGCAGGCCGCCTTCACTGGTTGCTCCCCATGCTGCTGACTTTGATCACTCTGTTGAATGTGGTGACGATCTGGCTGATTCAACTGCAACACCCCTGGCTGGAAACACTCTCAAAACAGACCTGGGGAGCACGGTATCTGAAACTGATTTGCCGGATGACCGGAAAACCGTTTCCCCCGAATTCCAAACCATCCACCCTGCTCCTCCGTTCCGCAGGTGATTTTACCCAGGCAGCCCAGAGAGCCAATCAGATCGTGCGGGGGCATCAGCCGATTGTCGAACGCCTCTTTTCCCGAATCCATGAACATCAACTGTTGCAGCAATCTCGATTGGCCGGAAACAGCATCGGCCCCCTCGCCAGTTTTCTCCTGGTGGGACAGGAAGGAATCGGAAAACGGTACCTGATGCGAGTCGTTGCCAAATTGCTGTATGGTGCAAAAGGAATCGATGTTTTTCACTGTGAAAAACTGACGACCGAATTTATCCAGGGATCGAGAAGTCAAGCCGGGGAGTTATTCGAAATCCTGCGTGACGATCCCTTGCGTCTCCTTTTTTTCGAAGAAGTCCATAAAACACCGCAGGAAGTGCTCCCCCTGTTAGTGCAGTTCGTAAAGACAGGGAAACTCTCTTCCTCACAGCAGAACGAATCGATTTCCCTGAACCAGACATTGGTGGTCTTCAGTTCTACCGTCGCCGTCGACCAACTGGCCCGTCTCGATCAGCAATCGCAGGCCGAATCGGTCTACCAACAGAAAATGCTCGAACTCCTCACCGATTCCACTCTCGACTCCGGACTGCTGCATGCCGTCACCGAACTTTATTTTTTGCAGCCCCCTTCCGATCAAGTCAAAGCGGAAGTGGTCACCCTGTTGATGAAACAACGTTGCCGGGAACACGATATTGAGTTACGGCATGTTGATCCGGAAATCGTCGCTGCCCAAGTGTTACAAATGGAACAGGATTCCGGATTTCAATTTGTACCGGAACGGATCAAAAAGCTGCTCCACAAACCGTTACTGGCCGCCATCCCGGAACAGCCTGAATCGCTTTCGCTCCGGGTGAATGCTGCGGATGTTTCCCCTCCCCTGACTGTTTGAGGAAAACTCATGGACCCCCTCGATATTACTAATAAAGATCGCCTGCTGGAAATGCTGGCCCAACGGCGCAAGGGACAGGCCCGTTTGATCGATGAACGGGAAATGAACGCTGCTCTCAAACAGCGTGTGCAGGGCCAGGATCACATCGTCAATGACCTCTGTCGTTTCATTCGTCTGCAATGGGGAAAAGAACAGCGGAGCAAACCGATTGCCAATCTGCTGTTCGTCGGTCCTCCGGCAACCGGCAAAACCGAACTGGCGAAAGCGATCACCGAGTATCTCTTTGACGATGAAAAACAGATGCTCCGGTTTGATTGCAGTGAATTTTCCGGAGCGGAAGGGAAAACACGTCTGATTGGCACCCCGACAGGCTACGTGGGAGCAGGTCAGGGAGGACAATTGACGCGACCAATGTTTTCCAATCCCCGTCGCCTCGTCCTGTTCGATGAAATCGAAAAGGCGTATGCCGGGGTCTTTGACCTGTTACTTTCCCTGATGGGAGAAGGCCGGTTGACCGAACAGGGATCGGGAAAAGTCGCCGATTTCACCCAGGCCATCATCGTGTTGACCAGTAACGCGGAAAACGAAACGATTGGACGGTTGGCGGAGCAGATTGACGATCCGGTTGAGCTTGACTCGGCAGTCCGCTCCGTGCTCAAGGAAGCAGGCACGTTTCGTCCGGAGATCATCAGCCGCTTTGACCACATTTATGTATTCAAACCTCTCGACGAGGCGACCCGCGCTCGAATTGCGGGTATTAAAATTGCCCGGGCGGGAGCCGAATATGGTGTCACGATCGAGCACATCGCTCCGGAAATCGTTTTCGATATTCTGACCGTGGGAGAAGAAGCACAGGACGCGCGTGAACTGGTGCGACTGGTTGATTCCAAATTGGGAGAACTTCTGCTGCAAGCGAGGGAACGAGGTTATGAATCGATTTCCATTACGCTGGATGAAGGGGGCAAGCCGCAAATTGTTCCCGTGGAAAGGCAAGCGTAGTCATGGAACTGGAACAGCGAAACTTCCGGGCCGATCCTCTGAAGCTCAAACGTTTGCGAGTTGCCGCCAACATGACGGTCAAGGATTTTCAGGAACAGAGCGGTCTTAATATCGACACGGTCCGGAAAATTCTCCGTGGCGATCCGGTCTTTCTCAGCAGCCTGGCAATGGCCGTCCGTAATGTCTTTGACATCGGCGACCCGCTGGAAGTGCTCCATCCGGAAGAACTGGCGGCACTCGGTGTGCAAACGAAAATTCCTGCTCCCGGAGAAGTACTGGAATGGAAAATCGAAAACTATCTCTCCGGTTGGCAGGAAACGTCGCACGGACTGCAATATCAGCTCGTTCAGTTAAGACACCGTTACCTGACCGACCGGTTGGCACGGGGGAAATGTTATGAACTACGTCATCTCTCTACTACTGAGCGAGAAAAACGGGAAACACTACTGAAACGGCATCCCGAAGTGTGCGAACGAATTGGTCCTCACCCTCATATAACCGACAATCTCACCGCCGTGTTGGTGGATGGGCTGTGGTGGGTGCTGGACCGCTGGGAACCGGGCGAAACGCTGGCCGAACGTCTGGAAGCCGGACCACTCAGTGATTATGAACTTCGCTACATTCTCACAGGCATCGCCAAAGGGCTGGAGGCCCTCCATCAACATCAGATTGTTTGTCGAGAACTTTCACCTGCGTCGGTACTGCTGCGGGAAAGTGACGACCGTCCGATTCTGACCGACCTCGACCTGGCTAAAATGCTCGACGGAAAATCGACCGTCTCTCCCCAACAATGGCCGGTTGATGCTTACCGGGCACTCGAAGTCGCAGGGCAAACCGAACTCGACCCCCGGGCCGACATCTATAGCTGGGGACGTCTGTTCGTGCATGGGGCTAATGGGCTGCCTGGTGAACGGGGAGAGGAAGAACTTGACTCATCCAGAAAAATCCCGCAGGCCGTTCGGGAAGCGGTATTCCGTGCGGTCGAACTTCTCCCTTCAGAGCGGCCAGCGACGATGCAGGACGTATTGAAAGTTTTACAGGGTTGGCAATGAGTCATTCGTTATTTGAATATTTTTTCGATCCGGAGGAGCTGGAACCGTTCTATTCCCAATTGCCTGGAACATCCCCGGTCCCGAAGCGGCCAGTTGAACCAATTCCTACTGCCTCGAAACAAGAGCCACCAACCCAGACTGTTCCATCAGCGCCGACACCCTTACCTCAACCTGATCAAGTTGCAATTCCCTGGCAAACTCAAGAAAAAACCAGAGACGAGTCACGACTCTCCCCAACGGAAAATCGGGTAACGAAAACTCCACCAAAAGTTATCACTCCTTCGCCACCACCAAATGCTCCAACTCAGCCTGCACCAATTTCAATAACAACACCTCCAGTAGATAATCGGCCTCGGTCCAACCAGACCCGGTTGCGGCGACTCCTCAGTGTGCATGCCCTGGGACAATATGTTTTCTGTCCCCGTTCGGCAATCCTGGCGGTCGAAAAAGGGGATGAACGGGATGTGGACGAACCACTTCCTCGATTCACCTACTTGCCTAATTTCGACCTGGAAAAAATCGACGAAGCCTTTGCCGATAAAGTCAACCAGTTCCTGTTTTATTTGCTGTTTTCCGGAGGACTGATCGTGCTCCTGAAGATGGCACTCGACCAGCAGAATCGTGTCGTCTTTTATCCCTGCCTCCTGGCACTTCTCGGACTGGCTTGGGGCACGTTTCAGGTTTTCATCAGTCTGCTCGATCTAGCTCTGCGACGTCGGGCCGCTCGGCAGGCGGAAGCGAGGGAACCGGAACCAATGATCAACAAAATGGAGCCGGTGAACTGGTGGTCGTTACTCAAAGCGGGCCTGGAACCGATTCGTTACCAGCACCCGATCCCTCATCCCGAATTTCCGCTCGAAGGAGTCCCCTGGCGGGTTCTCCAACGGGGAAGCCTGCGAATTCCGGTCATCAAATCGGGACAGGAGAAACTAGGTCCGAAAAAAGGAGAACTTTATCCGAAACACAAAATCCGTCTGGCCGCGTACGCTTTATTACTCGAATCGACTGGCCGGTTCGATGTTCCCTACGGTCTGGTGTTTTCGCACGATTCTCCCCAGGGTCTCGCCTGGCCCATTTCGGTGAGGTCGAAAGAAAAAACAATCCAGTTACTGGAGGAATTCGCCCGGGCGTTATATCAATCCCAGGCTCATCGACAGGAGCCCCGTCCTCCCCAGGAAGAGAATCGTTGTACCCGGTGTGAATATGGGAAACCGACCCCTATTACCGAGCGGGAACTCAGGAATTTGAGAAAAAGTGATCAGGCACCCCTTACCCTGCAGGACGATGCCGGGAAACTTTTCCACTGTGAATGTGGAGATCGATTCGGTTCCGTGCCACCCCACGGAATCATGCTCAAGAAAAAACTGCAACCGATCATTGATAAATAACGTTCCATTGAATTAACGCCCCAGCAAACGCAGTAGCCGATTCAGCCCGCCGAGGATCCATTCATCAATCCTCCGTAATCGGCTTCCCTTTTGAAAAGAGTGATGGAGCTGATCCCAGGCTGAAAGCCAATCGGCAAGCGTGGCGTAACGTTCCTCGGGAACGAGCCGCAAACTCTGTGAGAGACAGTCATCCATAAATTGAATTGTCTGCCTCGGCAACCGCCCGGCGTGGGAGATTATTGTCGAAGGGGGGTGATAGGCCGTGGCTGTTTTTTTAATCAGCATCGGCAAGCCTGCCTGTCCTCCCAAACCTGCGTAGGGAATCGTGAGCGTCAGCATTTCATAGGCAACGACGGCCACTGAAAAAAAATCAGCCCGAAAATCGACCGGTGCATCAGGATGGAGTCGTTCGGGAGCGGCGTAAGGAATGGTGATTCCCTCCGTGGTCTCTACCCGGTCTCCTGTTTCGATGGGCCAGGCAGAACCAAAGTCGATCACTATCAACTGCGACGTGCCGGTCGTCAGAATAAGATTGGCGGGAGAAATATCGCCATGCACCAGTTGTGTCCGGCGATAATAATGGGCGACTCCATGCACTAGCCCTCGAATCAAACGGACCACTTCGCGGGGCGTGGGTCGGGGGGTGTCCCGGTTACGGACAGCTTCCAGATAATCTCTTAAATTGGTCCCCTCTATCCATTCGGTTACCAGAATAAAATCGGAGTCTGCTTTACCGAAATCAAGGAGCGCCGGAAAATTCCGATTTTTTTGAGAACCACTTAACCGGTTCCACAGATCGATTTTTTCCCGGGTCATCAGTGACTGAGGAATTCGATATAGCAAACGGTAATTTCCCTGGGGACCGGCTTCCGGATCAAAGACTCGAAACACTCCCCGCGCACTCAGTTTTTCGAGCACGAAATAATTTCGTTTGAGCACAGAAATTCGTTCGAGAATTTCCTCGTTGCGTCCTCGAAAATAAATTGTTCGGGGAGTTTTAGGTGCCATGAAAAACGATTTTCTATTTAATTCGAGTTTTCCTTGGGGAGGAATTTTTATCTCCCCGTTCGGAACCGGTCTGACGACACAACTGACGGGATCATTCGTTGTAACATAAAAAAAGTCAGGAATCAGGCGTAACTCCCTGCTGGGTGGTCACATAAATTCGATCTGTCTCGCACAGAAGATGGCGCGGAGTGTCGCATTTATTGAACCATCTGGACGGCGCAGAAAAAACCGTTTTCATAGCCAGTGTGAAAATCATTTTCGCGGATTATTTTCATCGCGGTGATCAATCAGGAATGCGTCTTCAATTTATTTTTCAGCGTGTTGTCAATACCCCAGAACCGCCCCAGCGTCTTCTGTCGTGGTTATCCCTCCTGGCGATAATACTTACCAGTGAAAGGAAAAATTAAATGCCGAAAAAACAATGAAGGAGAATTTATGCTGACATTTTTTGATTACCTCCGCCAGCGTGCTTATGAATCCATTTTAACCGGTGCCCAGGAAGCCCTCGAATTTCTCGAACGAAAGAAAATACAAGAATCTGCGGAACAGGTTCAATTAGCATTTCCCTTTAAGCGGACTTCCTCCTCTCCGAAAAGTTCCTCGACTAGCGACACAAGTCCTGCTCAGGAGTCTCCCGCACCAGAACAGGAAAAACTACCCCCTCCCCGGCGTCGAGGTCGTCCGCCGAAAAAATCACAGGGGAAACCATCAGCGGGGAAAAAATGAATCG
>JAGQQC010000095.1 GCA_020426395.1 Planctomycetaceae bacterium | reverse complement strand
CAAAATGAGTGTCGGCATAATTCAAAAAGACCTGCCAGTCCCCGCGCGTCATGGAATGATTTCCTTCGCGAATGTAGTAACCGAGCCGCCCCGCACTCAATTTGCCGAGCTTGGGTTGCTCTTCATCAAGCAGGTTATCACCACCATACAGGTCAAAGGCCGGTCTGGCTTCTTTCAGCATGAGAAACTGTCCCTCGGGGTCAGCCCAGGTATCTTCTACTGCGTTACTAAGAAGCACGGGCCGCGGGGCCATTAGAGCAACGAGACTGTGCTGGTCAAATGGAATCCGGTTCACATCCTGACTGAATTTGGGGAAGGTGTTATTAAACCAATGTGGGAAAGCCCGGTTGATGATCTCGACCGATTCCCCCACCGTCCCCCGATTGGGAGCTGTTCCACCGCAACCCGCCTGATGCGGAATGGAGAGGGCGATCCGCTCATCAAATGCGGCCGCCAGCAAAGCTGTTTTCCCGAGGCGCGAATGTCCGATAAGGGCGATTTGATTTTTATTGACATTCGGATTCGTCACCAGATAATCAACGGCTCGCTGAGCACCCCAGGCCCAGGCGGCGATGGTTCCCCACTCATGGGGGCCGGGCGATGTCTGTCCCTTTTTGTAGAAGTAGGGGTGTATCCCGTTGGTGAAATCGTTTTCATCGGGATCGATATCCGCACTGTGAAAAGCAGCGAAACCGTAACCTCGCTCGATGATCGTATCAATCCCCCAGTCGTTGAATTGGGAACCACGCGAACCTTCAATCGCATGATGATCTTGTCCACCACAACTATCGTAAACCCAGCTTTTGGTAAGCGTGATTTCTTTGTTTGGTAACAATGTGTGATTGCCGCAAAAATTCATTCCGAGAAAAAGAGGAACAGGCTTCTCTGAATTCCTTGGCAGTATCACGAGCAGATTCAGTGGCGGCAGCTTTTTGCCCCCCTGCTTGATTGCATAAGTAATGACAACTTCAAACCCTCGGGCTTTTCCCTCGAAGAGAGAGAACTCGGGCTTTAACTCAAAGTCGATTTCCTCAGGAGCCGCGGGAAAGTAGCCATACATGTAATACTGAATCAACTCTTTCAGTTCCGGTCGACGCTGTTGCTCCCACTCCTCCACTGAGTTGATGGTCGAACCAGCAAACATTTTCAGAACGGGAGGATATTCGGGCTGCTCAGGAAGCTTTTCCACTGCGGGCCAATCGGCGGCTGGAAGAAAGGAGACCGAACAGAGCATCAAGAGACAGAGCACAGAGCGGATCAGCATGGAGCAACCAGTATCAAAAGGAAGATTCAATAAGTAGAACTATTACGTGTAACATTTTATCATAGCGGCTTCTGGCGGCGCAAAACCATGTTTTCAAGGACATTTTGTGTACAAAAGCCGCCACACTTATCTTGGACAAGATCTAACTCAGAATCTCCATGATCGGTTTGCCATGGTCCGTTTGCAACCGTTGTCTTCCCGGAATATCGAGCCGGTGGGCATCAAGTCCCAATAAATGAAGTAAAGTCGCATGAATATCAGTGACGTAATGCGGGTTTTCGATCACATGAAAACCAAGTTCGTCGGTTGCCCCGTGGATATGCCCCTGTTTAATTCCTGCTCCAGCGAACCAGACGGTGAAACCGTGCGGATGATGATCGCGGCCATCGGGTGCTTTGTAGCCATCACGAACTTCGACTCCGGGAGTCCGACCGAATTCCGTACAGAAGACAACCACGGTATCCTCCCACATGCCGCGGCGTTTCAGATCTTTGAGTAAACCGGCAATTGGTTTATCCACCCGTGCACAAGATTTACTGTGAAGTTCCTGAAGCTTGAGATGCGAATCCCATTCGCCATAGTCACTCAAATAGACGAGCGAAAAGCGAACACCCCGTTCCGCCAAGCGGCGTGCGGCCAGTAGACGACGGCCATAAATGGCGGTCGTTTCATTATCAATTCCATAAAGAGCCTGCGTCTCGGCAGTTTCTTCTGCCAGATTGAGCGTCTCAGGAACGGCCGATTGCATGCGGAAAGCAAGTTCATACGATTTGATCCGAGCTCGAACCTGTTCGTCTTCCGGATACTCGGCCGCCGTTAACTGATTGAGTTCATTCACAAAGGCAAACTGATTTCGCTGTTCCTGTTCCAGCATCGAGAGATCTCGTCGACCATAAGGCAACGGATTTTCCGGATCGAGGGAGAGGACGACTCCTCCGTATTTTGGCCCAAGATAATTGGCATCGAAGTTTTCCTTCGTCCGGCTGTCCTTGAAATTACCGAGACATACGAACTCGGGCAGGTTTTCGTTGAGCGAACCGAGCCCATAGTGAATCCAGGAACCAATCACGGGTTGTTTCGGATCCAGTTTGTGGCGACCATGATGGATCTGAAACTCGGCGGCGTGATCGTTGTCGGTGGTATATATCGACCGAACGAAGGAGATGTCGTCAACACAGGTCGATAAATGTGGCCACCAGTCAGTGACTTCAATCCCAAGTTCTCCCCGCTTCTTGTAACCGACCTGCATCGGCAAAATAGTGGCGTGCTCCCGTTTAACTTTGACGACGGAGCGGGCTCGCTCTTGATAAAGGGGATCCTCAAACGGATTCGGATAGGGGGTCTGCTCGAACGTTTTGCCCGCGTACTTGTTGAGCATCGGTTTTGGATCGAAGGTTTCCATCTGACTGTAACCTCCCGAGAGGAACACCCAGATGACATTCTTCGCGCGAGGGGCAAAGTGCGGACCACTGTCGGGAAGATGAGATTTCACGGTGGACGCCGTCGCCTGTTGCTCTTGCGACAACAATGACCCGAGCGCGAGACCAGTTGCCCCGAATCCCAGATCGGCCAGAAAGGTTCGCCGCTGGATGCGACCGCTGAATGAGTTGTTATGTGATCGGGTCATGATGATTCCCGTGATTACTTACCTGACGGTGATGAAATCGGAATGATTGAGCAATGCATGAATCAGATTTTCCCGGGCTCGCACTGCTGGTTCCGTCGCGGGAATAGAACCGGGTGCGGGGGATTCTTCAGTCTGGCTATCTGCTTCAACCGTTAAGGGTTGATCGGTTTGAATAAAGAGTGCCTGTTGTTGATTCACAAAACGCAGGGAGGCCACTTGCTCCGCCTGCGATGGGGATCGGGCCAGAATTCGTTCGAATGCGCGGATGATGAATTCACTTTGCAAGTCCTCTACTTCGGCACTACTTTCAACTTCCTCCCACAATGAACGGGCCAATAACCGCCCCTTCTGCAAGGAAAGTTCACTGTTCGCGAGCGCGAGGGCCTGTTGCGGTAGCACCGTAGTTTTGCGGAGATAACAGTCACAGGGGTCTGCCACATCAAACATCTCAAGGAACTGCATTTTGCCTTCGCCGTGATGAGACAGATAGATGCTACGGCGGTTGGTTTTGAGTCCTTCTTCGTGTTCGATTTCCTGACCGAAGAAGGTTGTTTCGAGTTCTCCGGCCGCTTTTAAGAGACTGTCGCGGATCACTTCCGCTTCGAGACGGTGACCGGGGTAGTGCCACAGGTACTGATTATCACGATCAAGTTCCTGATTGTGCGGATCGGCATCACTTACCCGGGAAGATTGTTGATAAGTTTGACTGGTGACGATCAATCGGTGCAGATGTTTGAGACTCCAGTCGTGCTGCTGCAGTTCCGCGGCGAGCCAGTTGAGCAGATCTGGATGGGAAGGGGCTGCCCCACTGCGCCCGAAGTTATAGGTCGTCTTCACCAGCGGTTGGCCAAAATGTTTTCCCCACAAATGATTCACGGCCACACGTGCCGGTAAGGGATTGGCCGGATCTGTCATCCATTTCGCCAGCGCCGCCCGTTTACCGGTACTCACTTTCGGGAACTGGCGACTGAGGGGTTCATACTCCATTAACTCTGCTGTCAGCGCCGTTTCCGTTTTGGTGAGTTCGCCCTGGGCGGTCGTCAGATTCTGTTCTGCTGTCTGGATCTGTTTCGCCCGGTCTGCCTGTTCCACAGGAAGCCTTTGTGCGATGAGTAGTGCATATGCCGCCGTGCACTTTTTCGCCAAGGCCTGTTTGTGGTTTGCGTCGCGTCGCAACTGGCTGGCCGTAGTTATTAATTCTTGTACTTCGTTTTCGTTAAGACTAGTACGTTGATATCGGGCCTGTTCGGCTTTGACAACCGCTTGGTAGGCAGAGAGTTCTGCAACTGCCGCCGTGTGTTTTGACTTGAGTTCCTCCAGTCGAAGCTTGGGCGTTTGCAGTTTTGAAGTCAGCTCGGTGTATTTCGATCGTTGAACTTGTTGCTCCTCGGTCAGTTCTCCCAGCAAGACGACTTGAGAGTGACCATCCCCCGTGCTGAATCGGGAAACTTGCCAGTTCTGGGCTCCGGCGGCATCATTACCGGGAAGATACATCGGGTACTCAAAATCGAGATTCAGCCAAGGCTCCGACTGATCTGTCTGTTGAAAAACGATGTCATCAAATTCAGCGATTGTATTGGGATGGACGTCAAGGAAAATCCCGCAGTTGACCGAGTTCATCGGGCGCCAACCGTGTAAAGCAATTGGCGTTGAACTAATGATGGCTTCCGAATTCTCCAGATCAGTTAACGTCAATAACGCACGGTCCGCAACAGGTTCGAACTTCAGTTTCGCCTGAAATTGGCGTGGGCTCTGTAATTCGCCATAAGAACCAATCGTTTGCGGGACGGTCCCCTGCCCCGGAACATAAGCCTGCACTTCACCATTGGTGAAGACGATATACAAATTCGTTCGACCGGCCGCGAGATCTTCCGACAACTGAAAATTAGCGAGACCATCTTTAATCAGCTTGACGCGGAACTGAAGTTCCGTCTGATCATCAAAGGGAACAGCTTGCCCTAATCCATGCTGTAAGACACGACGCCCCGATTCGGCAGCGAGCTGGATTGCTTGCAGATTCGAAACGGAAGCGAGCGAGGTATCTGCATCGGACGGTACAGACTGCTGCTTCAGTTGATTTAATTCAACTTCAATCGCATTGATCTGCTCCAACAGTTTTGGTTCTTCAGTCTTCCAGTAGTGATAGGCAAGCTTAATCGCAGAATCTCGTTTTGTTGTTTCTTCATCAATGACGAACTGTTGCAGTCCCGGGTACCACGCTTCGGCCGGAAGTTCAATTTGGGTAACTTCGAGTTTATCTCCCTGCAGAAATGCTGGAGCAGCCGCATCCACGGGAGGTTTGTCGGCTACGATATTGGTCTCCACACCTCCGGTGTAGAACTTTGTTTCCTTCTCAGGATACCGATCATAAATCTGAACCTGACCAGTTCGTATAGGCTGATTGAGAACACTTAACTTGTAATCAGGAAATGGGCCTGGATCTTCTTCACCCGGCACTCGGTTATGGCGTAAATCGAGCGGTTCAAAGAAGGACCGCATCGCGAAATATTCCTGCTGACCGATCGGATCGTATTTATGATCGTGACATTCGCAGCAGTTGAACGTTAACCCGAGAAACGCTTTACCGGTATGTTCTACACTGTCCTTGAGCCAGGTGTGATAGTTCCAGCGATAATAATTGCGAACGATGAAACCAGTCGCGACATGTTTCTCTCGATCTTCGGGATAAAGTTCATCCGCGGCGAGCATCTCGCGGACCATCTGGTCATACCCTTTGTCTTCATTCATCGAGTTGATGATCCAGTCGCGCCACCGCCAGATCGTGGAGTAGCTGTTAGTCATATCCGAAACGGAGCGGCGACCGTACCAGTCGCTGTACCGCCAGACATCCATCCAGTGCCGTCCCCAGCGTTCACCGTATTGCGGACTGTTGAGTAATTTCTCGACGACTTCGCTATAGGCTTCGGGACGCTCGTCTTCCAGAAAAGCATGCAATTCTTCCCGAGAGGGTGGCAACCCGATGAGATCGAGATAAACGCGCCGCAACAAGAGCGTCTTGTCCGCTCGGGCTGCCGGTTTCAAACCTAGCTCTTCCTGCCGAGCGAGGATGAAGAAATCGACCGGGGATTCGATCCATTCTGAATTGACAACAGCGGGAAACGGAGGTTGCACAATCGGTTGAAAAGCCCAGTGATCTTGTGGGTCTGTTTCGGGTTTATCGTCGACAGGAACGGGGGCTCCTGCTTCAATCCAGTTTTTGACGAGGGAAATTTCTTCCGCAGTAAGTGGCTCCCCTTCCGGTGGCATGACGAAACCGGCTTCACCGGTAATGGTCTGATAGAGCAAACTCTCTTCCAGGTTCCCCGGAACGACCGCGGGGCCGAGCTCCCCTCCTTTGATTAAGTTCTGGCCGGAATCAACTCGCAGGGAAGATTCCTGTTTCAATGCACCATGACAGGCAAAACAACGCTTGGCGAGCAGGGGTTTAATTTGCTCTTGGTAATGGCTCCCGGGATCAGGTTCGCTGGCAAATGAAATGCTAGCTAAGCAAAGGCCCTGAAACAGGAACAATAGCGGGAGAAGAAGCCGTTCTCTTCCTGTAATCAGCCTGTTAACAAGCATTCTCTACTCCCGCGGATAGAAACCCGAACACATAACCGAGCGTTTATATTTTATCGTAAAGGGTCCGGAATGATTTCGCAATCTTTCTCTGTCAGGGATTCGGTCGACGCTCCAGATACTTGCCGTTCACGAAAAGAGCATTGGCAGGATAATAACCGTGATCGAGGAAAGAGCGTTCCACCCAAAAGGAAAAGAATTCGCTCTGGATCATCAAATCGACATCTCCATCCTGGTTCCAGTCTGTCGCCGCGACGCGTGGTCCCCAAAAGAAATAAGGGAGCCCAGTGATCGGCTCTGCCTCGCCTAACGCCGGTTTTCCTGGCTGAGTCTTATTGTCATAAACAATCACCGGTTCCGTCGCCGTTCCTCCCAACAGCAAGTCAGGATATTCGTCGTCGTTCCAGGAAGTGCAAACAATTTGATTGGGGCGAGTTTTCAGTGTGGCCAAGAGTTGTCCTGGCGCGAACTTGCGATCGGGACCCAATGACTGCCCTTGATAAAACCATAATTGGGCGAAGGTTTCACCGACCAGTAAATCGTCGATACCATCCTGATCGAAATCGGCGAGTGTGAAGACAATCCGCGAACCCTGTAAGATCGTGAAGTCAGTTGCCTCTTCAGCGGAAGCGACAACGGGAGGCCCTACCTTGAGTGGTTCCCCGTTTGTCAATTGAACCAGTTGCCCTGGCTCATAAGCCATCGGGTCGTCTCCTCCCGTATGCAGATGAATGTAAATGTTTCCCTGCTGTGTTCCCCAGAGGATGTCCTGGTGACCGTCGTTATTCCAGTCGTATAAATGTGTGAAATGATACGCATCGCCATAACCCGGACCCGGGTGTGATATCGGCTCGCCGTTCACCTGAGGTGGCCCGATCAGTTTTTTTCGAGGTGATCGGGCTGCCCCTTCCCGTTTCCAGAGATAAGTGCCGATAAGAACTTCGTTGGACTGGGATCCTGCAAAACGGGTCGCGTCCCAATCCGTGTCGAATCCCCAGGGAATCGTCAATCGTTCCCCCGGCATCTCCCAGAGGGGTTTTCCAGGTTCACCAATGTTTCGCACGAAGTAAACTTCTCCGGCATTATCGCTGATCAACATATCGGGCGTCTCATCATTATCAACATAAAAGAGAGAGGGACGCGCAATAACCCCGCGCGGGAAATGACCAGTCATCGGGAAAGAAGAACGTATAAACTTACCGTCAGCTTGCTGCTGGTAATAACGGAGATAATCATCCATGCCATCTTCAGGAGGATCTTCGATTCCACTCCAATACCAAGTGCCGGTTAACATGTCGAGCAGACCATCCGCATTGGCATCCCACATCCAGGGAGCTGCGGCCCAGACGGTATCAATCGGACCGTCAGGGGTTTTCAATTCTCCACCATAAGTGAGCTGGGGTGTGCCATCGGAGTTGCGACCGACACTTTCGTATTTGAAGATCCGCCCGGTTGTATAACCTCCCGTCACCAATTCGGGCAGGGAATCACCATTCAAGTCGCCGATCCAGGGTTGATTGTAGTAATCCCGTTTGAAGATGTTCGCCGAGTCTTCGGAAACGGGGCCTTCCGGAACTCGTAATCGATCACCCTCCGACTGAACAAATCCCTGAAACTGAAATTCATGTTTTGTTTTCGCCCCAGTATTCTTCCACCAAAGCAGAATATTTCCACTGGATCCGACGAGCAGATCCAGCAGGCCATCATTATTCCAGTCATAAACAAATGGGGCTGCATACCAGCCACAATCAATCGGTCCCTCTTCATCTCGTAGAATTTGACAACCTGTGTAAACGGGTTTCTCCCGATTGCCTCGATTAGGAAACCAGAACAGATCTCCCTTCTCGGTACCGGCGATGAGATCTTCCAGACCATCACCATTGAGATCCCCTAACGTCGCCGTAAAGTGAGAGAATCCGCCGAGCGGTTCTCCCTGTTTTCGCCGTAATAGGTCGGCATCTCCAGTCCAGGGAGCGGGGGAAACAGAACGGGTATCTCCCTCCGTTTTGAGATTAAAATAGAGTGCGTAGAAACCGGGTTGTCCGGGCTTTTCCGCATGCGCCCAGATCAGTTTACCCTTCCCGGCTGACATCTCTCGGTTAAAAAGTCGTGCCTTGCGAGGACGATTGAATAGACGGGGGCGGCCGTCGTCCGTTTCCGATGGTCGGCCCACTCGACTGGGATAATCGCCACTTAAATCCTCTTCTTCAAACCGGCAGGGAGTATCGAAAAGAGATAACGCATCGTCGAAGGGAATTCCTCCGAGTGGTTCTCCTGTTTGAGGATCGAACCGATGAAGTTGAAGCGTACTGAGATCGATTGCCCCTTGCAGATTTTGTGATTGTAACCAGGCCGCAAAATCGACGGGGGCCGAGACGACCCGTTCGTCGAACGCTCGGTCGCCGAGGTTTTCATCCGCGGGAACAGAAAACAGTATGCGATATTCTCCTGCACCGCTCCACTTTGGATTGAGATTCTCGGGCTGCTCCTCGGCCAGACTCAAGGAAAATAGACCAAACCAGAAAAGACAGGTACACAAGCAGAGTTTCATAAAATCGATTCTCGCTATTCCAATCATGGCTCTCTGGCTCTCTTTAGTTGGGGGATGACATCTCAACCGGTTTGGGATCAAGCTCACTCCAGGATTGTATCCCGATGATCGGTTTGGCGAATTCAAAATGTTGTTCCCAGTCATCGCTGTCCGCCTGCTGGAAAACATCATAGATCATTCGCTTTTCTCCAGGCGAAGTAAACGTGCCGGGTGCGAATGCGCGGAGCCCTAAGCGAAGCCCCCCTTCATGGGCATGGTCAACATGGCGATGGAGAATGAAGGCGTCGATCTCCTCAAATTGCCGGGTCCGATAAAAGGCGTACGCATAAGCAGCCGCTTGAACTCGTTCGCCTGCTTCTCCCTCCTCACAATGAAATCCCTGCTCCGACAAAATGATGCGGCGGGGTTTGCCTTGATAAAGAAACTCGGGTTGGTGCAGAAATGTCGTGAGGACTTCCAGATTTCGGAAGGTAATTTTTTTCGTATCGAGATCGTACGTTGCCTGATCATCACTCCAGGTCCGGGGATTAAACAAGTTCTGCGGGTAGGGATGCTGGGCAACATGCCAGGGAAAATTGCCCTCCGTCTTGATTTGTTGATTCAAACCTTCCAGGAACTGTTTCCCGGGAATGAATTTGGTCTTGTCCTCAATCATGTAATGCGTCCAATGCTGATCCAACGAGACGTAAGTTCGCAGTTCCGGATGCGCTTTTGAAACGGCCAGCTGGGCAACGCGGAGTGCTCGCGCGTACTCAGAAATCACTTCATCTGCCGGCATCTGCCCCAGGTTGTACCACCACCAGTGTGCCTGCAATTCATTGCCGATAATGATTCCGCTGATGGTCCCCTGCTCCGGTTTACCGGCCGTATATCGATCCGCAAGAAACTCAACCACCGCACGATAATGCCGATACCCGGCTTCATCGGTCAGATTAAACGCGCCGAGATGATTGGGAGCATCTGTCAAATTTGTTTGCGGATGAATCAAAGGATTAGAGGGATCAGGTCGAGTCGGGACGTAGTTCAAAAGAATGAATGTCACATTCACTCCCGCATCGGTCATGCGGCTCACATAGTGATCCAGTCCCTGAATCGCTCCCGAATTGAAATGGAACTTTTCACCATCGACAGCCCAGGTTAAGTTCGATTTCTTGTTCAAGTCGAACAACGGACGAATGTCAACATTCTGAGCCACGTACTTCACCCCCAGTTTGAGCACGTCATCGACATCAACGACACACTGCACCCCTTTCGGACTGGCCGGCCAGTTAATTGCCGTGCGATGCGCGGCAATCTCGGAATCAGGTTGAGCATAGGTGAACGAGGTCAGCGACTTACCCGTCGCTTGATCAATCAGAATCCAACGGGAATAAAGGCGATCTCGTTTTTTCACAAAGCGCGGTAAAGAGCGGGGAAACGCATCCGCAATTCCCTCCCACGCCGCCGGTTTGGTCAGGTACTGGGAATCCGCTTCAAACGGGAGCAGTTCGATCAATTTCAGCGGATGATTCGCAGGGATATCCTTGGGCAATGGAAACTGGATCTGTTCCGGAAAGGCAACCGGTCGCCACTCTGCAGCAGGCAGGAAACTGCACAGAGCACTCAGCAAACAGAACAACAAAACAGGTAGGAATTTCATGGCGAGAATTCTTTCGGTGGGATCGGAAGGGTCGGCTGGAAGATTCAGGTGGGAGCCGTTACCCTGTCAGTCTCTTTTTTACCCCGAATACGAACCAAACGCGATGACTAAACCGCTCTTAAATGTTGTTCTGCACGAACCCGAAATCCCCCAGAATACGGGAAACATTGGCCGTACCTGTGTCGCCGTTGGGGCAAAATTGTGGTTAATCCGTCCGCTCGGATTCAAACTGGACGAAAAACATCTCCGCCGGGCAGGAATGGATTACTGGCAACACCTGGACTGGCAAGTGGTCGATTCCTGGGCAGAAGCAGTCGCCCAGATTCAACCGACGAACATCTGGTACCTGACCAAGACAGCGGAGAAACTTGTCTGGGAAGCCAACTTCGCACCAGGAGACATTCTACTCTTCGGCAGCGAATCGCGCGGGCTCCCTCCCAGTATCTTGAACGAGCACCCGGCACATAAACTGAAACTGCCGATGAGTGACCTCGTCCGCAGTTTGAATCTGGCGAGTACGGTCAATACGGTCGTCTATGAAGCAGTACGGCAGTTTGGCGGATTGTCGGAGTGAGCTTTCCATGACAAAAACCATCACCATTTACGAAGGTTTTTTCGGAGATGAAACCTATACTTTTGCGCTCACTGAAGAAAAATGTCATCAACTCATACAAGAGAGCTTCTTGTATGGCGAACCCAATGAAGCAGATCCTGGCAGCCGGGGAACCGACTGGGGAGAAAACGCCTGGCATATCCATAAGAGAGTATGCAAAGTACAGGAAACAACAGGTGAACTGAAGGGTGACTACCGTGGGGAAACAGCTCACGTTTGCTGGTGTTGTCCGCTGTGTGATAGGTGGTACTCGGACGACTACTATGGTGACTTAGAATCACCCTACCTAGCCAGTTGCAGTTGTGGAGTGCGGGACCAGTCAAACTACATACTGATCAGTTTCAGCTAAATCACAATTAGGCATTGGCAGTACAAGGTTAGCTAAACAGACTTGTTGCTGAACCAAATCTTACTCCTCAATCGTCTCTCGTATTTCATACGCGTAGTCGCCCAACTGCAGGTCAGAGGACGAGTCGTAGTTTTTGATGATCGTGATCAGTTTTTCCCGCATCTGATCCTTGTCGAAATTGGTCGGGGATTTGATATTCCCCTCCGCATCCACCTTCACAACCTGGTAATCGGTGGTGCTCGCTGCCAGAGGAAGTGAATTTTTCCCAGTCACGTTTACTTCCTGTGGACCGCCGCTCCCCGGGGTTGAGATTGCCGGGGGCTTCAAATCGGAGATGACTAAGTAACGCGGCTCGGAACCGGAATAGCCGATTTCAATGAAGCCATTCTCTTCCTTGATCGTCAATGAATCGTCCACGTTGCGGATGAAAAATAGACCGACGATGACCACCACCAGAATGAAAATGGGCCAGACGATTAACCTCGCCAGATTTTTCTGCTGATCCTCTTTCGCCTGTTTTTTCGATTTCTTCGAAGCTTTCTTGGCCATCGCGCATTCCTCAATCCTGGTTGCTTAACAAGTTGGCTTATTTCTTTTGACTGAGCCTCCCTTATCAACAATCAGACGGATCGATTCAAGTTCACCATGCGAATCGTTCTGTTAAAAAAAGAAAACCCGAAGGTTGGGGAACCTCCGGGTTTCTATTTGAACAGTAAGTGACTATCGACTAGAAGCGAATAATCCAGTCAACTGTGTATCGATCGTCGAGCAAATCGCGACGGTCAGTCAGCGGAACTTCCCAGGCGAAACCGATTTCCTGATTATCGGCAGGT
>JAGQQC010000094.1 GCA_020426395.1 Planctomycetaceae bacterium | reverse complement strand
GACAACTGACATCGAACCAGTGTTGCTACCTCCGAAGAGCCCCAACATGAATGCGTATCTGGAACGCTTCAAGAGAGGCTTGAAATCAGAATGCCTGAACAAGATGATTTTCTTCGGACAACACTCACTCGAACGGGCCCTGAAAGAATACGTCGCTCACTACCATGCCGAAAGGAATCATCAGGGGCTTGACAATCAGTTGATTGAACCTGACGCTGAGGTCGGCAGAGTGGCGGTCAAGATCGAATGCCGCGAACGTCTCGGCGGTCTACTCAAGTACTATCACCGTGACGCTGCGTGAAACCGCTTCGCTCACAGACCTTAATCCTTGCATCAATCCGCGCTACCGCTGCGCTCGGTAGGTCACTTTTGCGTCGATTCCGATCACTATCTCCAGGTCGCGAAACGATTCTCGTTCGAAACCCGTCGCTCGCCGGAAACGTAACAGCTTGAAATCCCTGGTTTTCGACGTCGGCTGAGTATTTTTACGATACGGGGTTGGCCACGATCCTGTTGAGTGGCTGACAACCTCCATCTTAGTTGAAAAAGCGGAGCGGTCTACCGTTCTCGCGAGTTGATCATTGAATTGTTCCACTAACCGATTGCTTAAATCGGCGAGCGTACGTTACGATGCAAAGTGCTTTCCACACGATTTCGGTGGAAGAAATGTCGATCCGTCGAAGGAAAGTCGGCCTGTCGAAGGAAGGGCGAATCTGATTTATCTGGTTTCAAAGGAAAATTTGTATGCTGATGCTCAAGCTAATTCGAAACCGCAGTCGAATCGTCGCTGCGCTCATATTGTTTCTGGCGAGCATTTCAATTGGCTATGCAGGTGATCTCGATTGGCTCAAAGACGACGAACTCGCGGCCGTTTGCGCCAACCTGAGCGAGAAAGAGCAAGCGAAGCTGCGTGATGCGGGAGAAATGCTCGATTTTCGACCGGTTTGTCTTCCACGCGGCGAGTGGTTGTATCGCTTGCCTGAGGGCAAACCGCTCACGCACCTCGGATGGCCGGTGGCGGTGAAGCGGGAGAACGTTATTCACGTCTTTTTCTCGCGACTCTTTTCACACAGCCGCGAACCGAACCCTCTTCCAGTGGTGAGGTACTGTGCAGTGGCGCAGTCGACCGATCATGGCGAGACGTTCCAACCGGTACCGTGGTTGAAAAACAGTTGCCTGGACGAATTGGGAGTCTGCAGTGGTCACATTGACAAGACGATCCTCGATGAGGCGGCGTGGCTTGCGAAAGATGCGGTGGCGGAGAGTGATGAACCCCTGGAAAATTGGACTCACATGCAGGGTGGCGGAGGTCCCGGATCGGCGGGTGTCATCGATGGCAAACTCATTTTCGCGGGCAACCGGGGTGTCTATCGATCTGACAATAATGGGAAAGACTGGAAATTGCTTGAAGGATCAGGTTTGCCCGATCAAATACCGACGTTTCCCACCTGGGGACAGGCTCCAAACCTGCTGGTCGATCCGAAGGGAAAATTGCTGTCGCTGGGCGCGACGAACGATGGCCGCTTATTGGTCCGAACATCGAGCGACTACGGCTCCACATGGGTCGAAGAGATTGTCGATCTCGGCGAACCGATTCAGGAACCCTCCGGCTGTTTCCACGAGGGCCGACTGATCCTCATGCCGCGCACCGAACGGGCGAGTCGTCTCTCAAAACCGGGGGCGACCGCCTACTACCAGTATTGTTTCGACAAAGAGGGCAAGTCGTTCACCAAACGGCTGACCAACATCCTCGCGGGTGAGCGCGATACAACCGACGTCAAGTTCAACCCCGTCTCCCAACGGATCGAAGCACTCGTCGCCAATCGACTCGGAGGAGGCCCAGGTCATGAGGGTGACAACTGCATGACGATCAATATCTGGAGCATCGATCCGGAGAGGCTGGTTGAAGGCGCGTCGGACTGGCGGTTCGACGGAACGCTCCTGCGATCAGAAGGCCGGGAACACGATCGCGACAATCCGCTCGGCCTTGAACGGGACGGACTGTGTCCGGGCGGGACGATCATTGATGTCGATCGGGGTGTCCAGTACATCTACATTTATATGGGCCACTTCACGGGACCGTCGGGAATTTTTCAGATCAAGCGAACACTCGATACGGTTACATTGCGTAAGTATTTACTGTCCTCATAAAAAAATTTGAGGGACAGATTGCAACGCATCAACATCACCGATGGCGGCCTTCTTATTATCGCCGAGGATTTTCTCAGTTCGGACGTCGTCGACCGCTACTGGAAAGAACTTCCGGAAGCGATTGAGGAGATACTTCCTCGATTGGGATGGATATCGTACCGTAAAAAAACTCAGCCGAACTGCACACACTACAAAATAAGGCACTTGAGACACACCGACAGCGTCAATTCTCAGACGACGCGTCTCCAATGCGCGCCAATACCATCAGCACCGTCACTAAATCCGACCTCCGAGACTCCTTATGCTATTGTATTTGCGAACCCATTGATTCAGAGAATGGGTATAGTTCCAGAGTGACACCCCTCCCCTCACGTCGGAACCGTTTTCATGAATTTCCTGATGCAGCCCTGGCATCTGCTAATTCTTGCCCTCGCCAACTGGCTGAATCGTGAACAGCAACTGGTAATCGAGTATCTGCAGGCAGAGAATTGTGTCCTTCGGGAAAAGCTTTGCAAGAAACGGATTCTACTTACTGATGACCAGCGACGTCGTCTCGCTGTGAAAGGTAAAGTGCTCGGGCTGAAGTTGCTGAGTGAAATCGGGACCATCTTCACTCCCGACACCATTCTTCGTTGGCATCGAGAACTGATCCCGAGGAAATGGGATTATTCCAAAGAGAAGCCGCGTGTTGGTCGACCTCGCATCCGGATAGAGATCGGCGAACACATCTTGCGGTTCTCGAAAGAGAATCCCACGTGGGGTGCAGACCGCATCCAAGGAGCACTTTCGAATTTTGGCTATCGCATCTATCGCATCACCGACACGACTGTCAGGAATGTTCTGAAAGCGAATGGTCTCGAACCTTCTCCAGATCGCCCTGCTTCAATGTCCTGGCAGACATTCCTCAGAGCTCACTGGGAGACGATATTCGCCGTTGATTTCACGACTGTCGAAGTCTGGACGAAAACGGGGCTGACTACGTTCTATATTCTGGTGATGATGGAATTGAAATCACGACAGGTTGAGATCGCAGGGATAACGACGAACCCCAACAAACAATGGGTAACTCAGGTTGCTCGCAACCTGACAGGAAGTGATGAATTCCTGGAAGACGCATCGCAGGTCATCATGGATCGCGATGGTAGCTTTCAACCATTCCGCACATATCTGAAAAAGACAACTGACATCGAACCAGTGTTGCTACCTCCGAAGAGCCCCAACATGAATGCCTATCTTGAACGCTTCATGAGAAGCCTGAAATCGGAGTGCCTGGTAAAGATGATCTTTTTCGGTCAACATTCTCTCGAACGAGCCTTAAAGGATTACATCGCTCACTACCACGCTGAAAGGAATCACCAGGGTCTCGACAATCAGTTGATTGAACCCGGTGATGAAGTCGGAAGTATCGCCGGTAAAATCGAGTGTCACGAACGACTTGGTGGGCTGCTCAAGTATTACTATCGCAACGCAGCGTAGCTCTGAATCAATCGACGATCACAATTCTCATACACCATTCTCCGCTACAGGTGCGCCCACGATGTCCTTTTCGAGGCAAATCGGACACAATCCGACGGGCGTGGAACCGGATCTCGTTCGAAATCCGTCGCTCGTCAGCAGCGAAACCACTTGGAATCATTGGCTTAGAACGTCGGCTGAATATTTTCACAATACGCGTTCGAGATCTGTCGCCCATCAGCAGCAAAACCACTTGGAATTACCCGTTTTCGACGTCGGATGAATAATTTTACGATACGGGGCCTGGCTGTACGTCGCCTACTATGGAGGACTCCGACGTGGAGAGATGTTCGGGCTGACATGGGAGGATATTGATTTCGACCGACGGGAACTGCGAGTCAAAGCACCGACATCCAAGAGCCGCAAGGAACGTGTCGTTCCGATTCAGCAGGAGATCGTGGACCTGCTGCAAGATTGGAAGATAGAGGCGAAGCCTGCCCGAATAAAGTCGTCTGTCTTTCCCTGGGCTTACGACAATTACCGGAACCTGTATCACGAATGGAACGAGCTTCAGCAGCCCGAGCCTTTTCTCCTGGGACAATATGATGGGCATCATTTCCATCACCCCTGTTCATGCCGAGATTTTTACGAAGTTTTCCACTATCCGCAACACTTTGGGCCCATCCCTTCTTACGTTTATGGTTTGGGCAGGCATTGTGTACTAAAATCCCACCATTACCTACATGATATATGTGATCAACTTGGACTTCCAAGTTGTAAACGCTGTGTAGACCAGGACGTTTGCGGATAAACTCTACGAGACTGGTTCCTTCTAATGTTCGAACCTTTTCCTGTTGCTGCAACTGATCTGCACGAACAAACCGTTGTCGATCTTCACTCCAAAACGGATGATTAGGGGTCGTGCCGATTGTTTCTGATTCCGAAGCAATTTTGACATCAAGCAATTCTGCGTTTTGATGAACAAACAGGCCAGTCACGACCCGCCCCGGTCCATCTGGAATTTTAGGACAATCTGCTAGCTTAGTGATCGTTGCTTCACCTTCTACTCCCATCTCAGGTATCAAAAGATATATTATATCGCCTATTTTGGCATCACCTACAGATAACCATTCTCTGGGTCTAAGTAATCGAACGGAAGCCGAGGAGCCATCCTGCTTTGCTACCCGTAAAGAAATACTTCTCCACAACAGAGGATCCACATCGGTACCAAATTCATAATCTTGTTCATTAGTTGGATTGTCTGCCCATACTTTCTGGCCCAATTGAATTTCCTCAATACGCTGCTGGGCTAAGGCATAATGAGGTTCTTGAGCAGTCGCGGTTCCGGCTACCACATCCTGTCGTGTTGGAGACGCAGTATTAAATAGAAGCAAGCTACTAATACTTCCAACAAACAGTACCAGAAACGCCAGTATGTTGTAAAAAAACACGGACTGCCTATTTCGTTCTGAATGGATTTGGTTTATTGATGAGGAAACCATAATACTTTCCTTTTAATTTGTTTCTCGTGAATGTCTCTTAACTGAATGTGTTTTGCTTTTCGCCGTAAGAACCAGAAACCACCCGCAGTAGCCATGATGCATAAGATAACTGAGATGTCTCCTGGAGAGTCTTGGTTATTATTTGGTGAATATGGGAAAGAAGTGTGCTCAGCATACTTAGGTTGAAGAACAGGAACAACAACCAATGTCCCTGCTTCAAAACACCCACCTCGGGCCATTACTAATGCGACAAACATGGAAGTCAATCCAAGTCCAGCCTTCCACATCGCAAGCATCGGATCATTATCTTCAAGTGCAGCTTTTACTTGCTTCGTTGTCTCCACCCCTAAGACTGTTGCATTCCAAACGGCAGATACTGCTTGATATGAACAGGGTAAGAAGGAATCCAATAGGCCTTCTAGAGCGCCAAAATATCCTCCGTAAAATTGTGTCTTTTCCATCCTCTCAAAAGCATTATCTATATCCATGGGATCTTCCATCCACGCATCAAGAAAACCAATATATGCACCTAGGTGCCTACCGACGTTGTATCCAAGCAGTGAACCTGCGGCTGCTCTTGCTCCCATAACAGCAGTTAGATGCATAAATTCAGTTACGGTAGCAATATTCATACTTACATTCACTTCCATTACCGTGAATAGCCCTGTAGGGTCAATTCCATTTACTGGATCTCCGCTGGCGTACAAATATTTATGTAAGCTCTGAGGGTCGTGAAGGACTCCAAAGAAGGGGTCAAGACGGTTAAAGCTACCTGTGGAAACGTCATAGTATCTTGCACGTAGATACTGCAACTGGAGCCGTGGATCAAATTGCTCACCTGAATACAGGAAGTTAGTCGCTGCATCCTCGGCATTAAATCCCAATGCTTTTCCATAGGCGTCATATGCGAATATTTGCGTAACGCTGTTATACGTTGCAATGGCACCCAGCAGATCGGTCAACATTCGTGTAGAACCATGACCATCATACTGGAAATAATAGTTCGCTCCTGATGTGTTTACGCTGTTGATCCGAAACTGGCTGAGGATGTCCACGCCGAGTGTGTAAATCGAACGGTCTACCTCGGCTTCAGCCAGTTCATCATAAGTCACTTCCTCAATTACCTGTGAATACCCGGTGTGGTTCATTGGATCATTAAGATAAGTCGTCGTCTCCTCTGAATCTACCTGTAGAGCGGTAGCCGGGTTGCTGTCGTGGTCGATCTCGACTTTGTTCGTCGCTTCGACGCGGATACCCTGATCGTCATATTCGAAAGTCGCGGTGTCACGTCTGATCACATCGCCGTTGGAGTCGTAGGTGTCGGTGACGACTTCATTCATTCGGCCTTGCAGATTAAAGCTGTAGGTCGTGTTCGTGAGGTCATTACCAGAGGAGTCTTCGACCAGTTTGCCGGTGCGTAACGTATTCGTGTAGCTATACGTCGTGACTCGGTCGTCCGTTTCCAGGTTGATGCCGTCATCGACATTACCGACAACTTTGGTTTCCGTCAGGAGCTGATCGGAATCGTTATACGTGTAGGTGATCAGTTCGTCACGGTCGTTGTCGGCAGCTAATCATTCAACCAGCAAAACAGCCCCATCTTATTGCGGGCGGCAACCTCCAGGCCGTCGAGGTAGGATTCGTTGAACATCTCGACATACTCTGCATTGGGCCAGGCGCTGACTTCATCGGCGTATTCTTCCGCTTCTTCATACAGCTTTTGTACTTCATCTGGGGTGTGGAAGCTGTAATTCGGAATGTAGTAGTGCTCCATCAGTTTTGACGGATTGCGGTCAAGCGGGATCGTTTCTTTCCAGCCCGGATAACGGAAAGGTCGCCAACCGAGCCAGCGGGTTTCACGAATATAATCGTATTTGCACTTGCTGCGGGAATGGAATGACAGCCCTCCCAGACTGTCGGGATTAACTTTAACATCCTCCCAACCGGAAACCATTTCTGAGAAAAACGACGGTACTTCGGTCCCTATCGATTCCAGCTCCAAATCTTCATTGACTTCATCAATAAACGTCAACAATGTTGAGATCAGAATGTCCAGCACAAAAGAGTCGATCTCCAGATCTTTCGGATACCAGACTTCGCCGCTGAATGTCGACTTCACGATTTCCACGGGAGACCGCTTCTGTTGGAACAACTCGTAACAGTCTTCGTCCTCATCCTCATCCTGCCCATTCTCAATCTGGTTTTCGACGATCAATTCCACGACATCCTCACTCAACGGAGAAATTGATCGCAGAAAGACTTCCCAGTTAAACATGTCCATATTCAGTGCTGGTTTCATTGTTATCCAATCAGGCAAGTGACAAGGCTATTTCAGTCCCAGTTTCTCCGGCAGAATTAAACGTGCGTCGAGCTTCGGTTCCAGTTCCGGAAGCGTCATTCCCAACCGACGTGAAGCCATAGCCACGACAGAAAAATAAGGCCGCACTTTCAAAAAAGGAGCAGCATGTGGTTTCGCCCGAGCTTCATGTTTCAGCGATTTCACTAAAAAATCATTGAACTCGTCCTGGTTTCCATCAACCGCCGCTGTAAAGGCTTGATACAGTAGCAAGGGTCCTTTAGAGAACTTCTTCGCCCACTCATCCAGTTCCTCAATGCCCGGCATCTCAGTCGACCGTAAATTCGATGCGATCTTGAAGTAAATCGAGGCAAATTCGTAGTCCGACTTCGTGTCCCCCATGTAGCCGAACCCCATTCCCCAATCAATCCATTGACTCACTTGATCGATGTCGTCCCAGCGTTCTGCAAGCAGGGCGAGAAATAAGCCTAGTGAATAGGTCTCAAACCAGTTTCGATCATCACACGAATTGGACTTGTCCATCACCCATGAAGCCTGATTATCATTTCTCCACCAGTCGCCACAGAAATGATCGACCCATAAGTCGACCCCTTTGTTAACACATTCCATTAAATCAACCTCGCCGGAATATCCCATGTACCTCATATCGACGAGTGTGCAACAAGATACAAATGTTTGTTCACGTTCAAAAAGGTTGACCGACGAGCTGTTTTTGTCATCAAGCAAGCGCAACTTTTTCTTAGCGCGGTTGAAACTATAATCAGCACTCTCAAGTTCTTCGTATTCGAGGAGCTCTTGCAGTTGTTCAATGTCCATTTTTTACATTTCTTTCCAATTATCGTAGTCCACGAACGAATGGCTTACTTTGAATTCCAGTCCATCGTTTGGCAATTCCCCAGTTGTTCCTAAGGTTTGTTTCGTATTTTTGCGCCCATACTCGGAGATACCGATCATTGCGCCATTCACCATTCTTAAAAGTCCTATTGACATTTAAACTAACAACTACTGCTAACATATCTCGGTTGCTATCTCCATACGCTTCCTCAAAGTTTTCCAGATAACGCCCACTGTTAGCAGGGTCATTGATAATTTTCCTCGCCCAATGATTGAGCCATTGTCCGGACATTTGATTATACTCGGGACCGGTGAAATTACCGAGTTTAGAAGTTCCGAGTTTCGATGTCCCTCCTTTTGCTTCAAAAATTCCCCACAACATGGGAATTCCCTCAATATTCAGATCTCTTGATGCGATTTGGTCTGGCCCATGGATTGAGTGCCATGTCCAATCGCTCATTGTACGGAATCCCATTAGACTTACGATGACATGAGTAAACATTTCTCCCGCAAGTTCCTGGGCACCTCCTTTAATGCCGGCAGCTTTAGCAGGGCCATCTGCTATCTTCAAAAAAGATCGGAGTCGCTTCGCGACTCGTGCTGGAAGTTTTATTTTCTTCGTGTCAAGTAGACCTCTCGGAAGATTACCCGAAACACCAATGTCCATTAATTCCGATGCACTGTTTTTAAGCCTTTCTAAATCCTTGGCGCTAAACGTAAACAAATCCTTCACAGCCTGATACCACTCTATCGCTTGCTGTGCCTTTTCAACTATATGTGACGCTCTATTGTATACCTTCGCAAAATTGATTATCAGCTTTGAACTTGCGCGAGCTGAAGCGGATGTGGAAGCATCTTTTGCATTCGCCTTAGAATGATCTGCTATGGTGACAAGAATCTCGGATAAGGAATACAAACCACTCGGGTCCACCCCATTCACCGGATCCGCATGCGTGTACAGATACTTGTGTAAACTCTGAGGATCTCTCAGATTTCCGAAGTACGGATCGAGCCGGTTAAACCGGCCTGTCGCCATGTCGTAATAGCGGGCTCGCAGATATTGCTGGCCAGTTTCAGCATCGAATTGTTCGCCAGAGTACAGGTAACTCGTTTGTGCGACAACCGGATCGAAACCAATCGCGAGACCATAGGCGTCGTACGCGTAGTTTTCGACGAAGTCGGCGATGTCATCGACAAGCAATCGGACCGAACCGTGGCCATCCGTCAGGAAGTAGAGAATCTCACCACTCGGTGTTGATGTATTATACCGTGTTTGGTTGAGTTGATCGTAACCGAGCGTATAGAGGATCGTTTCGACATCGGATGTCGTCAGGTTGTCGTAGGTGTATTCCTCGAGTACTTGTGAATACCCCGTAAAGTTCATCGGATCGTTTAGATATGTCGTGGTTTCGTCAACTTCCAGCGAGCTGTCATTTCCATCGTCGACCGTATGATGCGCGGAGACACGAATACCTTTGTCATCATATTCATACTCGGTTACCTCACGTTTACTGATTGATCCACTTGTGTAGGTATCGATCGTTACCTCACTCAAACGACCTTGCAGGTTGTATTCACTAGTGGTGTCGGTCAAAACGGTAGTCGAGTAAGTTTCCTTGACTTCTTTCCCGGTTTGGAGTGTACCAGTGTAGGTGTACGTGGTCGTTGTATCGTCGGTTTCCATGTTGGTACCGTCGTCAACGAGTCCGATCACGGTCGATTCAGTTAATAGCTGATCGGCGTTGTTGTAAGTATAGGTGGTCGTCTCATCAATGTCCGAATCGAGATCAGTATCCACTTCCTTCTTCAAACGGTTACCAACGAGGTCATACGTGTAGAATGCATGGAAGTCGAGACTGTTGTCCGTGTCATCATCAAATGTCTCTTCAATCAATCGACCAAGATCATCATACACCCAAGTAAAATCAGACGTGTGTGCCGTGCTGCCATCCCAATAGGTTTCACTAGCTGCTGTACGTTTTCCGTCTGCTCGAACAGTGTAATCGTATTCAGCAAGTTTGTCATTATTCGAAAGGTCGTTAGGAGTGCCATCCGGAGAGTAATGTGTAATTAAATCCAGCTGGTGCAGATCATTATATTCATAGATGGTAACGACGCCATTTGCATGGTCCACACGAGTCAAATTCCCTTCGGTATCGTAACTGTAAGTCGTGACTTCCGATGTAGACAATACGGAATCATTTCTTTCGATGACCGTGACTGTTTCCAGTCGATCATAAATATCGTAAGTGTATCGGATGTCATTCTGGACGTTTATCGAAGGGTCACCTGTCGTCGTTTTCAACTTCCGACCGAAGTCGTCATATTCGTAATTGATGATACCTTCAGGACTACTGATTTGCGTGATCAGACCATCGTCATTGTAACTGTAGGTCGTCGTTCCGACAGAAGAATCAATTTGCACGACGCGATCGAACTCATCATAAGTATAGCTAACCGACTCGTCTGGCGAATCGACATCGGGATCGCTGCCTGGATCATGGTACTGTAATTCAGCAAGAAAACCCTCCTCGGTGAAAATTGAATCAACGACATTTCCCTCGAAACTCGTCGAACGATAGGGGCGAAGTGCGTCATCGTATTCCAGATATTCGGATCCAACGACCGGCAGCGTTCTTTCCGTTTGATTGAAGAAGTCACCGAAAGTGAAGTTTGTAACTCGATCAAGCGGATCTGTGATCGAATCCATGTTGCCATAATCGTCGAAACCGTACTCGTAAACTGGAGCTGTGAGCGTTCCTCCATTCTGAGGATCGGCGACTGTGGGTAAAGTCACCTTTGTCAATCGGCCCGCCGAATCATACTCGTATGTGGTAGTCAAACCAACCGCACCGGTTCTCGTCAGGACATTACCATAGACATCGTAGGTGACCGACGTTGTAACATCATCGGTCTCACTGTTCCCTTGACCGTCAATCAGTCCAACCACGCGAGTTTCCGAAATCGGTTGCCCTTCTTCGTTGTACTCGAATAGTTTGATTTTCCCCAGCGAATCTGTCGTCTGAATCAGTTGGCCTTCGTCATCGTACGTGTAATTTACACTAAACGATTCTTCATTCGAGAGCCCCTCGTAAATGATCGTTGTTTCCGTGATGACCTGATCGTCGGAATTGTAGGTATAGGATGTTTTTACACCATTGTAATTGGTGAATGATTCAATCTGTCCTGAAGAATTATAGACGGTTAACGAAACATCCCCGGTAGGATGATAGGTCGAACTGACTTCACGACCGAAATCGTCATACTCATACGTCGTTTTTCGACTGTATGGATCGATCATTTCAGTCACATTGCTATTCTCATCATATTCGTATGTCGTTATTTGAACGACGCTGCCTTTTGTTTGCTTGACCTCAGTCCTTCTGCCGAACGAATCATAGGAGAAGTCTAGACGTCCACCATTCGAAAATGTCCGTGACTTCACACGGCCAATATCGTCGTAGGTGGTTGTTGTCTCTCGATTTTGGTTGTCAATTGTTCTGACCTCTCGACCATAACTGTCATAAACAGTATATGAATGCTGTCCTTTCGAGTTGATCACCTCGACCTGATTTCCATAGGAATCGTAGACATACTGAGAGATCAGTTCGGGTTGACTGCCAAAGGTTCGTGAAGTAGTCGTCACATCGCCATACTCATTGTATTCATTCGCTGCAACAACGCCTTGATCGTCGGTTGCGCTAACGAGCCTCCCACTGACCGGATCAAATGTTTTCGCAGATGAAGACAACAGGGTGCCTTTACCATAAATATCCGAAGCATAGACGTTTCCGTCCTGGGTGACGCTGACAGTTGATCCTTCATACTGCTTAACCGAAGTTACACGATCTACAGCATCATAGACATACTCGGTTCCCAGTGCGGTTTCACCAGATTTGTGAGATGATGTTGAGAAAATTACGCGAGATTTTTCGTCATAGACTGATTCCGAACTCATTTCATAGGTTGTTCCATAGTTGTAAATCGTCTGGACCAGTTGATCTCGACTGTCATATCGGTATAGGGTGACGTTCCCGTATTCATCGGTTTCGGTTGCGATTAATTCAACGGAATTATAGGTCGCTGATGTAGTGCGACCGAATTCGTCCGTCACCGTTAAGAGATTACCGTTATAGTCATAGGTGTAAGTAATTTTAATATCGTCGGTTTCGCCGTTTTCAGTGCTATCAAGTTCACCAACTATCGTCCTTGACTCAATTTC
>JAGQQC010000093.1 GCA_020426395.1 Planctomycetaceae bacterium | reverse complement strand
AACCAGAAGCGACCGAACAGGAAATTATCAGCGCGGCTCGACATGCACATGTGTTGGATTTCTCGGAACAGTTGCCCGACGGTCTTCAAACCTGGGTTGGTGAAAAGGGAGGACGTCTCTCCGGCGGCCAACGACAACGGATTGCACTCGCCCGGGCGTTTCTATCCGACCCCTCGATTCTGATTCTGGATGAAGCAACCTCCGCGGTTGATGCCCAGAGTGAAATTTTAATTCACCAGGCTCTCCGCGATTCGGCCAAAGGGCGTACGATATTTTTGATTACGCATTCCGTCAGTCCGAGCATCCTCGATTTCGTCACTCGGATTGCCGTGATGGATCAAGGTAAGCTGATCGCCGTGGGCCCGCACGAAACATTAATTTTATCCTGTCCGGTTTACCAAAAGCTGTACCAGGCCCAAATGCATCAGCGGTCCCGGCGTAGTCCAGTGCAAACAGCAAGCATCGAACCGCCCGTTGAAAAACCGTCAACTCCTAAGCAAGAGGAGCTCCTGGCGGAAATGGAAGATCAGGAGGACGCCGCCTTGGGTGATTCCTCCCCCGCAATTCTCAAGATGCGCCGTGATGAAGAGAATCCCCCAGCGAAAACTCCTCCCAAGCGGAGAGACGCGATGGGGTAACCAGCGCTTACGTCTGGTAATCGAACACGCGCACCTGTTCCCAGTTCTCTTTCTGTTCTGCGATAAACTGCAGGTGTCGTTCGGCGGTCTGGTAGACGTCGTGATGTTCGCGGGTTTCGAAGATGACATTGAGGCCGACTTCGAAGTTATGATCGTTCACGGGCCGGGCGAGATCGGGCACGAGTTTGCCGCCGCTGCAGTGCAGAACACCATCGTGATTGGTCAGGTATTTATCAATTGCTCCGAGCAGGCTCTCCACTTTCTCGGGGGATTTGTCTTTCAACGTGAAGAAAACGTTATGGTGCAGCGGCATGGCGGGGTCTTTCCGGAAGGATCGATGAAGAATTTCAAAGGATATTCATTCCGGCATTGTGGCCAAGCCTGGAGTGAGGTGCAAGCGTGAAAAGGGGGTGGCACTGCTGGGCGAGCCCGAGTTCAAGCAGCCTGTTGAATCTGATCGTCGTCTTTATCGAGTTTCACCGAACTGCTGCCTGCTTCCAGCGCCAGGCTTCGTTGCAGCTCCAGCCCATAGGTGGTTCCTCGCCAGTTGACTTTGTGAGTGAAGCACATTCGGATCGTTCTGAGCAGGACATAACACATCGACAGTACGGCACACAGGCGGAATGCGAGATAGCGACGCTTGGTCCGGGTTTGCGGATAGATGCGGGCGTATAACGATAACTGAATCAGCTCGTGAATCATCCCCATATAAAACAGCGTGGTGGATAGACTGGTTTCTGTTCCCGACCACATTTTGAGGCCACCGTACAGCATTAAGGCGTACGGAGTGATGCTGAATAGGGCGATGAAGATTAACAACGAAACCAGTTTGCCCGGTTTGCAGTCTGAGGCGGAATAAAAGATTCGGCTCCAGCCCCGAATGATCTGCCGCATGCTGGAATACATCCGCACGGAAAACAGGTTGGCAGCCGAAACGATATTTAATCGTAATCCGGCATTGCGAACACGACGGGCCAAAGCGATGTCTTCGACAAATTTATCCCGAACCGAACGATGTTGACCGATTTGATTGTAAGCGTCGCGGTGAATCAAAATGAACTGCCCGTTCCCCCAGGCACCTTCCCGATGGTCATGATTGTTCGCTTTACTGAGCGGGAAGAGAATAACGAGGCAGGTACTCGCATACGGCTGAATGACCTTCTCCCAGAACGATTGACATTTCAACGACGGCAACGCGGTCAACATGTCGAGTTCATTCGTGAGGGCGTCCTGCATGGTCACCGAGAGGGTCTCGGGGTGATGCGTTGTGTCGGCATCCACAAACAGGAGCCATTCTCCGCGCGCGAAGCGTTGACCATATTGCAAAGCATGCGTCTTGCCGGTCCAGCCAGTCGGAAGTTCCTCGACTTGAACGAGACGAAGATGAGGATGCTCCTCGGCATACTCACGAACGATTTCGGCCGTTGCATCTTCGCTGCGATCATCGACCACCAGAATTTCATATGCGGGATAATTAAGATTGCAAAGCGAATCGAGGCAGGCGGCAATTTTATCCGCTTCATCCTTAGCCGGCACGAGAATCGAGACTAGCGGTGCGGTCTCTGTGTTGATCCCGCAGTCGGTAGGTTTCAGCAGACGGAGAAATCGCTGTTGATAACTACAGACCCAATGTCTGGAAAGCGTTATCAAAATGAGGAATCCGTAAGCTCCCAGTATGGATAACTGCCATAGCGTCATTATGTGGCCGCGTTTTCTGAGCGAAGGACTGATCCAGTAGCATTCCGCACCAGTGAAAATCGTGGGGCTTTATCTGGGCGAGGTAATGTGGAATGCCGTCTCGTTGGGAAGGGAGTTTCAAAATGCGGGCGGGTTAGAGGAAGTCCTTGTGCCCGCAAATCCTGTGGTAACATGCATAAATTTCAGGATATTGATCCCTTCGTACAGAAACCTTTTTCGGTGTTTCGGCATTTTCCAGTTGATTGCAATCAGTCTTATTTTCTGTTGTGTCGATAGAGTAAAGTGGAACAATCAGTAAAACAGAACAGTCTCCAGTTCTTTTCATCGAAAATAGAGATTTAGTTAAAGAGCGATCCAGCGGGTTAATAATTCAGGATGAAATCCCGTTGGTTAAGGCGCAAAGGATTGCGATCATGATCACATGCCAAAAATCATTCGCGCGCAAAGCGGTTCTCCGTCAATGGAAATCAGGCACGATCACAATGGTGGTGCTATTGGTCAGTTTGCTTTCCTGTGAGTCGGCTCGCGCTTGCTGCTGGTTGGAATCACTTTTCCATCCATTCTGCTGGAGTCCCTGTGTTTCTCCCTGCACGCCTGCTTATAACCCCTGCCCCTGTTCAACGCTTCCTTACGTGCCAGCCTATTCCTATCAACCCATGATGCAACCACACTGGGCCAACAGTGGATGTGGTTGTGGCTATGGAACACCCTCTGGCTCTCCGGGAGTCTGGCAGCCGAGTTATCCTGCTACAGGAGCGGTGGTGCCTCAGCCTCAAATGAACTTTTCGAACGTCAGCTACAACGGGAACTCAGCCCCGAATTCCAGCTATACAGAGACCCCCTCCGCTTCGCGTCAATACAGTGAATGGACCTCCGTTCCTGCAACAGGTGGGAAAGCTGCCTTGCAGGGAGTGATCATGGAATCAGAGGGGGAAAACTATTCTGGCTATCCCGTGAATCCGATTACCGAAGAGCTGGTTCCCGCACCGTATGATCAGTCTGGCTACCAACCCCAGTCTTATCGTGAGGAAGTTTCCCCTGACGAACGAGTCGCCAAGGCACGCGCGTTCCGGGAACGATTTGCCTCCCGCAAGTTATCGAAGTTTGAACGTAAGAGCGGAACGCATACTTACGGGGGAGGCGTGCAGTATGATCACCGGAGATATGTAAAAGCTCCCAGCGCCGCGATTGTCTGGCAGACACCATAAAGACGGTGAAAAAGACCGTAAATAATGGTTTGAATGAGCTGTTCTACTCTGCGACTTTCAGCTCCAGCATTTCCATAACGCTGTAACCGGCCTCGCGCATGCCCAGTCGTTCATAAGTTGTCTGGGCGACACGGTTTTCCAGTTCAACATACAGGCGGATTCCGACAACGCCAGTTTGCTCTTGCGCTCTCTTGGCGACGGCTTGATAAAGCTGTTTCAAAATTCCCTGGCGTCGAACATCCCGGGCGACGTACACGCTTTGTAACCACCAGAACTCACCGTTGCGCCAATCGCTCCATTCGCGGGTAAACATGACCTGGCCGACCACGCGACCAGAAATTTCCGCAACGAGATACTTGCCGCGCGAGGGATCCGTAAGCAGGCCTTCAACCCCCGCGCGCAAAGTTTTTTGATCCAGCTCTTTGCCTTCTGTTTCTGCGGCAAGCCGGTAATTGTATTCGATCAAGGTTTCAATGTCGGAAGTCGTTGCCTCACGGATAGTCACGACGTTTTCGATAGAATTTTTCATGGTCAGGAATCGGCTTGGTAAAAATAAGAGACCCGTTTTTGTGATCGGTTTGGGGGTGGATTCGCCAGTCAAATTTCAAAAAAACTCGGATTCCACAACAACATTTCTACACGGTCCTGCACAGCTAGATCAATCAACAGTTTTATTGTTGCCCGTTTCAGCTTACGGCAGGTTGGGTAATTCAGTGAAAATAAATTGTACTGGCGAAAGTTTGCCGGACAGGTTGGCGATACCTATCAGGCAGAGGATGAATAGCGAATCATCGAGTTCGCCCCTCTCCCTCCCCAAAATGCTTCACCACAAGTAACTGATCTCCAAAAGAACGCACGCGCCTCGTTCATCATACTGATCTGATCAATACAACAGCGGGCTACCTGGTCCTGCTTTTTTAATAACGCGAGAGGAACTGGCTGTGAACACCACTGATCGAAAGTTGAGAAGAATCTACAGCTCTGAAATGCTGGAAATCAAACGACACACCAGAAACATGTTGATCATGGGACTGATTGTGGGTCTGTTCTGCTCCCGTTACCTGGTTGTTCGTCCCATGGAAAAACGGGTTCGTGAACTGAGCCAGCAACTGGTTGATGTTCAAACCCAGATGGATGATCTTGTCGGAGCCCGTGACACGGTTTGGAAAACGAATAACTTGCTGAGCAGTCTGGAACGTCAGCAGGACGAATTGCAGTCCGCCACCGAAGCTCTGGCAAAAATTGCCGAACTTCGGACCAACCTGATTGAAGAATCCCGCAAGGTCAGTCAGGCGTTTGCTTCACTTGATCTGATTGAATCTGTTCAGAACGAATTGATCGCTCAACAGGATTCGACCAATGAAGCGGCTGCGATGCTGGATGAAATGGTCGAAGTTCAGGATCGACTGATCTCACAGGAGCAGTCCGCCTATGAAGCAGAGATCGCTCTCAACCAACTGGCCTATGTCAAACAGCTTGCCTTATCCGAAGCAGCCGATGCCGATCTCGCGGCGGCCGGACTTCGTCAACTGGCAACGTTGAAGCAGGATCTCATCCAAACAGCCATGACCAACGAAGCAGCCCAGAAAGCGGCGGGTGAACTTATTGGAATGAAGCAGGACCTTCTGGAAGGAAGCGAAAACATTGCCGTCTCTCGTGCGGCAACCGATCAGTTACTGGCGATGAAAGATCAGATCGTGCTCCGCTCTGGACAACTGACTCAAGCCCGCAGTTCCATGACCGCCCTGCTCTCCATGCAACAACAACTGGCTGAGGTGGAGCAGACGGAATCCTCCGAAGAGAAACTCGAAACGTTGATTGGCCTGCAGGATCGAATCCTGATGCAATCCGATTCGCTTCCGAACGCAGTCGAAGCATTGGAATTGTTAAGTGACTTCCGGGTGGAGCTAACCAATCACATCGCCGCTATGCAGGGTATTCGTCGGGAACTGGTCGAAATGGCGATGCTGCAAACCTCCCTGGGTCAGGTCCTGCAGAATCTCGAACCTCTGAGTGAACTCGCCAATCTGCGACGGTTACCTGCCTCCGAGATTCGAAGTGCCGCCCGCACGATTCTGGACAACCGGGGAGAGAACACAACTCCTCAACTGGCCGATCAATCTCAGAGCAAGTTTGGCCGAGCCAACGAACCAGTTCCGGCTCCCCGAGATTAAGAGGCCGCTAAATATAAAGGACCACGCTTGAATTAATGTCGGACGAGGGGTCAATTCGAGCGTGGTCCCCAGACAAAAAGTTCTTCATTCCGTTGAGCAGACAGGCAAGGAAAGGTTTCCTTGCCTGTCTGTTTTTACAGGTATTAGGCCGTGCGGTGTTATTTGGGTCGCGGCGAATGATTGAAGGCCTTGTCCTGTAAGAATAGGAGAACTATACTCTCCACCCACCTTTTCGGGCCACAAAACTGATCGCAAGACCTGCCTGGCCCGATGAAATTCCCCCATCTCGCCTCGGAGAGATTCTCCCTGAATTCAGCGAAGATGAGTATCAATACGCTGGGGTTGGAAGAGAACTGACGGGCCTGAAATAGCCCGGGAATCAAGCCTCTGCCGACTCTCAGCCATGAGGACACGGGCATGCGATTTGCGCTGATTGATCAGATTCTGGAAATGGAAGCGGGTAAGTCGATTACCGCTGTCAAAAATCTTTCGTTGGCAGAGGAATACCTGGCAGATCATTTCCCCGGATTTCCGGTAATGCCGGGAGTGCTTATGCTGGAAACGTTGGTTCAGGCTGGAGCCTGGCTCATTCGATATACAGAGGATTTTGAACATAGCACGGTCATGCTGAAACAGGCCGGAGCCCTGAAATTCAATAATTTCGTCTCACCTGGCCAGACGTTGACCGTCGAACTCACCACTCATAAGTGGGAAGAAGATGGAATTACATTTAAGGCCAAAGGACAGATTGGCGATGTTTCCGCCGTTTCCGCCCGGATCATTCTGCAGCGGTTCAATTTGAAGGATAAAAACCCCAACATGGCGAGTGCGGATGAGTTCCAAATCCAGAAAATGAAGGAGATGTTTCAGCACATCTACAAAGGGAGCTGATGCCCCCGCAGCAATCGTCTTCGCTGGGCCCTTTCTACCGGGTATTTGGGAAGATTGGGAGGCTTGCGGATGCGACAGCCGAGCTTCAACTTATTACAATTCACACAGAGACCTGCGTCTCAGGTGGCGACAGAATTCGCCACTTTTTGCGGGCTCTGGGGTCCAGATTAACGGAATAACGCAGAGTGAGTCAGCCACGCCGGTCGTGGTCTCGTTCTTACTCTCTCTGGAACAGATAGTCATTAACAGGAATACAACATCATGAAATTGTCAGGCAGGACAGCGATTGTAACGGGTGGCAGCCGAGGAATTGGCCGCGCCATCGTTCAGGCCCTCGCGAAAGAAGGGGCTAAAGTCGCCTTTGTCTACCGATCCAATAAAGAAGCTGCTGATCAGCTTGTTTCCGAGCTGGAACTGGATCAGCGGGAAGTCATAGGGATTCAGGCCGATGCGGCCTCTCCCGAAGATGCGGATCGTGTGGTGAAGGAAGTGCTCGACAAATGGGAAAAGATCGACATTCTGGTCAATAACGCGGGAATTATCCGGGATGGCTTGCTCGCCACTATGGGACCCGATCAGTGGCAAGATGTGATCAACACCAACCTCAATTCGGTTTACAACTTCTGCCATGCCGTGGTCCGACCGATGATGTCGGCCCGATATGGCCGGATTATTAATATGTCTTCCGTTGCTGCGGAATTTGGAAACTCGGGACAGGCGAATTATGCCGCCAGTAAAGGGGGCATCGAAGGATTCACTCGGTGTATCGCGGGGGAACTGGCCCGGCGGAACATCACGGTGAATGCGGTGGCTCCCGGGTTTATCGAAACTGACATGACGACCGACGTCGTCAATGCGGCGGGAGATCAAATCAAGAAACAGATTCCGTGTAAACGGTTGGGCTTGCCGGAAGATATTGCCCATACGGTGCTCTTCCTGGCAGCCGATGAATCGTCTTACATCACTGGACAAAGTATCAAAGTCGATGGAGGATTGACTTTAGGCGGGATTTGATCCGGCAGAATCTGGTCAATTCTCCCAGCCTGACTGGGGGACCGTTGGCCTAAAAAGACCTTCCTTGCCGATACAAATCGTAAGGATACTAACGATTAATCCAAAACAGAGTTTTTTACCCGACAGGCCCAGAATGGGTGGTCTCCGGATTTCACTCCGGGCAGTCGGTTTTTCAAAACATAGAACAAAATAGTTCCTGAACCCACTCCACAACGAGGAGAGAATTGATGTCGTTATCTGACGAAGAAATTTTGGCAAAAGTACAAGACACCCTGGTGGAAGCGCTTTCGGTGGATGATGATGAAGCCACCCCCGACGCGACACTGGTGGGTGATTTGGGAGCGGAATCGATCGACTTTCTCGATATCGTCTTCCGACTCGAAAAGAATTTCGATATCAAAATTCCCCGTGGCGAACTCTTCCCGGAAGACCTCACCTCGGCTGATTCCGGTTATGTCCAGGATGGTCAGGTGACCGAGGACGGGATCGCCGCTCTGCGACAGAAAATGCCGCACGCCGATGTCGACAAACTGGCTGCTGATCCTCAAGTGGAGAACATCCAGAATCTGTTCACCGTGCAGATGATCTGCAATTTCGTCAAAGCCAAATTGAATTCCTAAGTAGAAGTGCATCGGGGGCGGCAGAGCCGGTTGACCGGAGTGCTTCTTTCGCTGGTCCGGCTGCCCTGCTCTTTACGCGACCTGTAGTGGATTTGTTTCATGCGCTGGATCTGGATCGATAAGTTTCTGGAGCTCGAAAGTGGTTCTCACGCCAGGGCGGTGAAAAATATCACCCTGGCCGAAGAGCATCTGCACGACCATTTTCCCGGATTCCCGGTGATGCCCGGTTCCCTCATGCTGGAAGGGATGGCTCAGACAGGCGGAATTTTGCTCGGCGAGAAGAATAACTTCGAGCATATCGTCGTTCTCGCCAAGGTTCCCAAAGTGGTCTATCACAGTTGGGCCTGCCCCGGGGACACCCTGATTTATACGGCGAAACTTCTCTCCGACAATGAAAAAGGGGGCACCGTCGCCTGTGAGGGACATGTCGGAGATCGGCTGGTTGTCGAGGCGGAAATCGTATTCTTCCATCTGGACGCCAACGATCCGGATGTGAAGGGGGTCGATCAGAAGAATTTTGTCTTCTCGATGAACTTGATGTCGGTCATGGAAGTCGGCAAGGCGGGAACCGGGGATTGATTCAGAGAGCGAAGCCTGTTTTGCCCCTGACTCCGCTTTTTTCCAGTCCTTTCAACGGTTGTACCCTAGGCAGAATTTTCCGGATTGCCGATAATAGGACGTTCTTCCCTTACTTCTTCCCCCCAATCTTACAGGTTATGTCATTATGGATCGCCGTGTCGTTGTCACCGGGATGGGCTGCATTACTCCCGTCGGGAATGATGTCCAGAGCATGTGGGAATCGATCACCGAAGGTAAAAGTGGAATCGATTTCATCACCCATTTTGATGCCTCTCATTTCCCCACGAAATTCGCTGCGGAAGTTCGTGACTTCGATTTTGATTCTTGCGTGAAAGATCCGAGCAAGTACAAACACACGGGCCGCAATGTGAAGTTCGCGATTGGAGCAGCGAAGCAGGCGGTTGAAAATTCGGGTGTGCTCGATTACTTGAAAGATCCGGGACGCTTTGGTGTCTACCTGGGGGCAGGAGAAGGACAGCAGGATTTTCAGATCTTCATGGGGCTGGTCGCGAAAGCACAGCGGGATGGCGAGCTCGATTTGGAACTCTTCACCAAATCAGGACTCGAACAACTGAATCCGCAGGCGGAACTGGAGCAGGAACCGAACATGCCGTCCGGTCACCTGGCGAACATCTTTAATGCCCAGGGACCGAACTTAAACTGTTTGACGGCCTGTGCTGCTTCCAGTCAGGCGATTGGAGAGGCGACACAAATCATCAAACGAGGTGACGCGGACGTCATGCTTTCCGGCGGCGCGCATAGCATGATTCATCCATTCGGCGTTACTGGTTTCAATCTGCTCACGGCGCTTAGTACTCGTAATGACAATCCTCAAGCGGCTTCTCGTCCCTTTGATCGCGATCGCGACGGTTTTGTGCTCGGCGAAGGTGCGGGGATGGTGATCCTCGAAGATTTAGAACACGCTAAAGCACGTGGCGCGCATATTTATGGAGAAATCATCGGATACGGTTCCAGTGCCGATGCTTATCGGATTACCGACATTCATCCTGAAGGGCGCGGCGGAACCGCGTGTATGAAGATGGCCGTCGAGAGCGCCAAGCTGCGACCGGAGCAGATCGACTACATCAACGCGCACGGGACGAGCACCGCTGTGAATGATAAAGTAGAAACGCTCGGGATTCGGCAGTCTTTGGGAGCTGCAGCCGATAAAATTCCGGTTTCCAGTATCAAAAGCATGATGGGGCATTTAATTGCCGCGGCGGGTTCCGTTGAGGCGATTGCCTGCCTGCTGTCGATCAAGAATAACGTTATTCCTCCCACGATGAACTACGAAACCCCCGATCCTAATTGCGATCTCGACTATGTTCCCAACGCCGCCCGTGAAAAAGAGGTCAATGTCGCTCTATCGAACAGTTTTGGTTTTGGGGGCCAGAACATCTCGCTGATCTTCTCGCAGTTCAATGGTTGATTTACGTGCTGATCCGCCAAGTGTGTGAGCGAGGAATCGAATTTACAGGTCGAATTTCACCTGGATTTCGTGGAACCGGTTTTTTCACAGGTTTCGGGGTGGATTCTGACGGTCCCGCTACAGTAGGATCGGACTCTCCTTTCGGCCTCCGCATTCGGGAACAGGGCAAAACCAGCCTCTGTTAATACCTCCCTTTTCTTTTCTGGTCACGTCCTGAACTAAAGGTCTGTTACTCTTCTGGACGGGATGTCTCAGATATTTTCAAAGCCTCGCAACAGGTTTTTTGCCTAACCGGAGTCAGGCATCTGAAACTGTTAATAGAGAAGCCGTTGGATGGACAATCCCCTCCTTCTTGTCATCTGGATTCTTGTGGGCCTGCTGGCAACGGCATTGTTTCTTGACATTGTCTTGCGGACCGTTGCGATTGGTATCGTGCTCCCGATCTTTGAGCGGCGCCCACCGTTCGGAATTCGCCCTTCCTTTCCCGATCCCGATGCCGAGTTGATCGAATTCCCCACCACGAATGGATTGAAGCTGCGTGGTAGCCTACATCGACTGCCGAATGTCACTCCGTCAGGGTTGGTAATTTTCTGTCCGGAATTCGGAGGTTCGCACTGGTCTGCCAAATGGTACTGCGAAGCGCTCATTAATGCTGGGTTTGCTGTATTAACATTCGACTTTCGTAATCAGGGGGCGAGCGAACATCTGGCGAGTTACCGGGTCATGCACTGGTTGAGCCAGTATGAAGTCGAAGATGCTTTGGCCGCGGTGAATTATGCTCGCTCACGAGAAGATCTGGCGCAGTTACCTATCGGGATGTTCGGAATCAGCCGTGGAGGGGGAGCCGCACTGGCGACCGGGGCGCGGCATGAAGAGGTCCGTTGTGTTGCGACGGAAGGGGCTTTCACGACCGATAGCATGATGTTCCATTTCACGGTTCGCTGGGCCACCCTCTATATTCCCCGTTGGATCATGGATCGGCTGCCGGATGTTCATGTGCGGATTACGTTGACCTTGGTCCGCTGGATTAGCCAGTGGCGGCATGGGTGCCATTATCTCGTTTTGGAAAAACTGCTCCCCAGTTTGAAGGAAAAGCCAGTGCTGATGATGAACGGCACGAAAGATAGTTACGTCCAGACCGAGATTCCCCGGCAGATTCTGAAAAAAGCGGGGGGAGAGGAATATCATCAATTGTGGAAAATCCCGGACGCCAAGCACAATTTGGGGAGGGAAAAGGATCCCGTGGAATACGACCAATGGCTGGTCCAGTTTTTCTCGAACAGGCTTGCTTAAGCGGAAGCTGTCGCGAGTCCAGTGGTTTGACTGACAGGCTTTTCTTGACTCTCGGTTTTTCGGCATGTTACAAAGGAGGCGATAATCGGCGTTTAATCGCTGACCTCCAGAGCCATATTCATGATGGCGTGTGATAATCTCTCTTACTCTTCCAAACGTCCAAACAGGGTGCCCTTATGACATTGGTCACGTTGCAGGCCATTGAAGGTCTCGAACGGGGACAGGTTTTTCGAAACCTGGAACCTCCCATTACACTGGGACGTGAGGAAGAAAACACGGTCCGTTTGAATGATGAACGGATCAGTCGTTTTCATGCCAAAATCCAGGAAGACCAAGGTCGGCTCATTTTTACGGATCTTGGCAGCACCAACGGCAGCCGCGTGAATGGAATCCCCGCGCATCTGCATGTCCTCCAAGTCGGGGACCAAATTTCAATCGGCCGTTGTTTGCTGGTCCTTGGTAGCGATGAAGAACTTGCTCAATTTTTCTCGACTCAAGATTCCCCGGTAACAAGATTGACGGAATCGGGCCGGTTGATCGATAGCGAGACCGAGTCGGTTAGCAGTCAAAACTGTGCTCTTGAGGATGATTCCGGTGGAGCCGATGTGGTCGTCAATCGACCCAATCTACAGTTACCGCCAGAATTACCGCGCGACTTAAGTCTGCTGCAAAAAACATTGTTGTCAGACTACCTGGCCTATATTCATGGTCAAATGGGCCAGGTGATCAGCATGGCTCGGCAGGTCATGGACGAAGCTCAGGAGAGTTCTTCGAACGACTCGTCGGATGGTTCACCAGCGATGTTAATGGACTGGGCTTACTGGCAGCAGTTGATTCAGCTCGAAATTCAGCTTTCTCGCCATCTCAAATCACTGTCCGATCCAGAAGAGTAATCATTTTCTGAAACTTAGCTGGGTCAGGCCACAAGGGTGATCAAGCCCATATTCTATTACGTGTCACATTTTAATGTAGCGGCT
>JAGQQC010000092.1 GCA_020426395.1 Planctomycetaceae bacterium | reverse complement strand
AGGGTTTAACTCAAAACCTCTCCAATCAGATGCCCGTGCACATCGGTCAAACGGCGTTCCAGTCCGTTGTGGCGGTATGTCAAGCGTTCGTGGTTGATGCCCATGAGGTGGAGGATGGTGGCGTGGAGGTCGTAGCCGGTGGTGATGTTTTCGGCGGCTTCGTAGGCGAAGTCGTCACTTTGACCGTGGGCGATACCCCCTTTGATGCCGGCGCCGTAGAGCCAACTGACGAACGTGCCGCCGTTGTGATCGCGGCCGGTGGCTCCCTGGGTGAAGGGCATGCGACCGAATTCTGTTGTCCAGATAACGAGAGTGTCTTCGAGGAGACCGCGCTCTTTTAAGTCGTTCAGGAGGGCACTGATCGGTTGATCGACGGAGCGGGCGATTGTAGCGAGTTCGTTGGGTATGTCGGAATGGTTGTCCCAGTTGTCTTTGGGGCCTCCCGCGCCGCTCCAGACCTGGACGAACCGCACGTCCCGTTCAATTAAGCGCCGGGCAATCAGACAGTTTTTTCCGAAAGGGGCGGTTGTGTCTTCATTTAGTCCGTAGCGGTTGTGAGTCGCTTCCGTTTCACTGGAGAGATCAAGGGCTTCGGGGGCGCTAAGTTGCATCTTGGCGGCTAGTTCAAAGGAGGCGATGCGGGCTTCCAGGCGAAGGTCGGCCTCCCGCGAACGTTGATGTTGGCGGTTCAAGCTTTCAATCAAGGCGAGTCCGTCCGCTTCTGAAGCGGAAGTGATTTGTCTGGCTGTTTCCGGGGGATGCAAGTTGGGAATGGGGTGGTCAGTGTGAGGTTTAATGATCGTGGCCGCATTGGCGGCGGGAAGAAAACCGGCGGAGAAATTTCCGGTGTTGTTATAAGGAAGTCCCCGGTGATCGGGAAGCACGACAAAGCTCGGTAGATTATCGGTTAAGCTTCCCAGACCAAAGTTGAGCCAGGCTCCCATGCAGGGGAAACCGGGGTTGAGGAAACCCGTGTTCTGCAGATAACTGGCCGGGCCGTGCACGTTCGTTTGCGACTTCATTGCCATCAGGAATGCGAGATCGTCCACATGGTTTGCGATATGCGGAAAGACCGAACTAACCCAACGCCCCGATTCTCCGTATTGCTGGAATTCAAACGGCGACTTCATCAGAGGCCCCGGTTTACTGGTGACCGCCGTTGTGAGACCGAAGTCCTGTTTTTCTCCGTGGCGCTTATGTAATTCCGGTTTGTAATCGAAGGTGTCCATCTGGCTGACACCGCCGTTCATAAAGAGCTGAATGACTCGGCGTACTTTCGCGGGATGGTGAAGTCCGCCGTTGAGGTTGGTTTCCGGCGCAATTTCATTCGCACGGGCTTCTTCGCGCAGTAGTAAATCGATTGCGGCCAGGCTTCCCAGTCCCCCGCCCACTTGCGAAAGAAAGGAACGCCGCGAGAACGGAGTCGTTGTGTTTGATAAGTCAGCCATTAGACTTAGTCCACGAAAAGGAATTCGTTGGTGTTGAACAGAAACCGACACGTATTGGCAAGCCCATGTTTTTCGGTATACGCCAGAACGGATGCGAGTTCTTCTGACGCGGGATTACGGTGATATAATCGTTGCCAGAGCAGGGTGATTTGTTCCTCTGGGGCGTCTGCCTGAGATTGCAGGTTTTCCGCAAGGAGTTCACTTTGACGGATGACGAATTTGTCGTTGAGTGTCGCCAGCGCCTGAAGAGCCGTTAGCGAGACGTTTCGTTGTGGAGTCAGTTGCGAAGCGTCGGGGCAATCGAGCGATTCCATAAAAGGATCGGGAATGGTCCGGAAGATAAACCGGTAAACACTGCGGCGATAATTGGCCGGATCGTCGATGTCGAAGTTCAGATAATCAACATTGGGGGTCACATGGATCCCCTTGGTTTGAATGAATTGTTTTACGGAGGGACCTCCCATCGTGGGATCAAGCGTTCCCGAGATGGAGAGCAGGGCATCGCGAAACGATTCTGCATCCAGTCGACGGCGATTCATTCTCCACAGCAGTCGATTTCCCGCATCGATGGCAGCCTCCTCTGGGCGAGCGGAAGATTGTTGTTGATAGACGGCACTCGTCAAAATTAGCCGGTGTAATGTCTTCAGCGAACCGTTTTCTTTTTGTAAGGTGACCGCCAGCCAGTCAAGCAATTCGGGGTGACTGGGAGCAGCCCCCATCTGGCCGAAGTCGTTGGGAGTTTCAACCAGTCCTTGTCCGAAATGATACAACCAGACCCGGTTGGCGATCGAACGCCAGGTGAGTGGATTTTGAGGGGAGGCCAGCCAGTGAGCCAGTGCGACCCGACGAGCCCCTTCATCATCAATCGAGTTGATCGACAGATCGCCCGGTAACGATTCGAGGCAACGCAAGGCTCCCGGAGTGGCTTCTTCTCGCGGTTCTGTCGCCAATCCACGATAGAGCACATGCACTTTACGTGGGGCAGAGGGAGGGGCGAAGTGACCCTCTTTTTCAAATGTATTCGTTCCGCAATAGACCAACTGCTGGGAAGGCAGCGCAGCGAGTTCGGAGTCCAATTGGTTTAACAGGAACCAGTGAATCAGCCGGGCCTGATCTGTGGGACTGCGAGCTTCAAAATCCTGACGGATGATTTGAGCAAGATCGAGTGGAATCGCTTCTTGTTCTCTAAGTTGATCAACAGGGGCATCCGTCACGGAGATTCGAAAACAACCAATGAGATGACCGCGGCCATGAATCTGTTGAAGTTCCAGATGGAAAGATTGGTATTGGTCGTTCGATTTCTCGGTAGGTTCGGAAAGCGGGAAGATGGCAAAGTGGGGTTTCCCTTCTTCCGGATGAATTCCCCAGGCCGTATCAGGGTTCCGGTCTACTGCCATCTCGATGGTCCAGCCCTCCTGGTTGAAATCAGCAAACGGGCTCGTCAAAGTTAATTCACGTTCAGCATCGTTCGATTCTTCAGTCGCAAAGAGACGGACTTCATTCAAATGTAGGTTGCCGTTCTCGGCGCGTCCGGGACCCCGGCTGGGTAACGACTCATGCGGCAGAACTTCAAGCCGGATGGCGGTAATATGAGTGAGTGAACTCGTTCCATGCAAATGGTAGATGTCTGTTTCGGGTTTAGTCCCGGAGACGAGAATCGAATGATCCGGCTGTGGTTCCAGTGTGGCCCCCTCAGTCGATTCAGATCGGGTGATGGTGAGGGGTTCCCATAAAACATGGCGAGTTCGATATTCCGATTCCCAGGTTTTCAACTGAGATAAATTTTCTGCCGTCAATAATTGTTCCGGGTTGCCGTTGAAGGTCTCTTCAAGAGTCGTTTTTTGTTGCAGCAGTTGTTGCCGTCGGAGGGCTGTTTGCGGGTCACCGTCATAGGCTCGGTTTGCTTTTTCAATTCCGGCAAAGACTGATTGCAGCCCGTAGTAATCAGTCTGGCTGATCGGATCGAATTTATGGTCATGACAGCGTGCGCAATGAATGCTTGTGCTGTTAAAAGTTGACATAACGGTGGTGACGATATCGTCCCTGTCCAGATACTGTCCTTTGATTCGGTCGAGGGCGCCTTCCTGAATATCGCGCAGGGAACTTTCATCCCATGGACCAGCAGAGAGAAAACCGGTCGCGGTGAGGACCGTGGGATCATAAGGGGTCAAGATGTCTCCCGCGATCTGTTCCTGTACGAATTGAGCGTACGGTTTATCCTGATTGAAACTACGGATGAGATAATCACGATACGGCCAGGCATGTTCACGCGGGCGATCTTGATCGTGGCCGTGTGTTTCTGCGTAATGGACAAGATCCATCCAATGCCTGGCCCAGCGTTCCCCATAATGGGGGCTGGCGAGCAAACGGTTTACCACTTTTTCCCAGGCATCGGTTGCGGTGTCGTTAATGAAGTCATCGACTTCTTCCGGAGTGGGAGGTAAGCCGGTCAAATCAAAACTGGCCCGGCGGATTAAAGTGACACGATCGGCAACGGAGGAGGGTGTTAAGCCGGCTTGCTCCAACTGGGCCGCGATGAACTGATCGATGGGTGTTTGGCACCAGGTTTCGAGTTCTGCGGAACTGAGAGTTGGGAGGTTCGGTTCTTGGAGGGGTTGATAGGCCCAGTGTGTCGGCCAGGGGGCACCGGCTTCGATCCAGTTTTTCAGATGATGGATCTCTGCCGCGGTAAGGCGTTCTCCCTCGGGCGGCATACGAAGGTCGTCATCGTTGGTGGTGAGTCGCTCGATGAGCGTGCTCTCTGCTGGATTTCCCGGGACGATTTGACCACCTTCGATACCTGATTCCCGAATCGTCAAATTAAGATCGGCTTCTGGTTCGTCAGCACCATGACATTTGAGGCATTTGGTCGCGAAGACCAACCGAACGTTCCGTTCAAAGTCGAATGCGTTGTTCTCTTCCGCGCAAAGTGGCTCTTTGTCGGAAAACGTGATGACTGTAAGCAGAAGCAAACAGACGCGGAGCGTGGAAATCCAGAGTGTTGAGCAGTTTTGGAACAAGGTCAAATTCCCACTTGAAATGCGAGGCTGTATTTCCGACGCCGGTGGAATCAGATGTGGGTTGATCTTAACATATTTGAGATGGTTGATGCGAATCTTAATTGAGCGGAAATGTGTTCAGACCTTCAAATCCGGGGGAGAAGTTAATCCATCAACGGGTTTTCGGATTATTTCAATTCGTCTTTTCCCGACGTTACCCACTTCTCTGTAAACCAGACATGCCGTATCGACTTTCCTGTAAACTTCGATTCGTTGACATGGGTGAAAGTGCAATGAATAAGTCCATCAGATGCTTGAATTAAGGTCGGATAAGAGGCGGTTGCTTTTCCTGACTCAGGGTCGATTCGTTCGAGATATCGTTTGCGTTCCCAGCTCTCACCTTCATCTGTTGATAAATAGAGGGACAACTGATGTCGCCCTCGCGGATCATCATTCACTGCCATCAGCCAGTTTCCACTTTTAAGCTTTAAGACTGCGATGCTGGAACCGGCGTTGGGAATCTCCAGTGGAACAGTTTCCCACGACTTGCCTTGATCCGTTGATTTCACGCAACCTGTCTTTGGTGATGAACGCAAGTAAGCAAGAATGTCCCCATTGGTCTTTTGTATGGGAGCCGGTTGGATCCCCCAAGCCATGAGTGGTCGACTGAACTCCCAGGTGTCGCCTGCATCTCGAGTAAAGGCGAACATCGAACAGTCAAACGTATCCGAGTAGAGCCCCAACATCATGCGACCATCCTGAAGCATGATGGGAGGTTGACGTGGAAGCCAGCCTATTCGCTGAAAGAGTTTGTCCTTGTACATCGAACGTCTTTCCGCCATTTGAATCAAGGCTTTCTCTTTTTCTGCCCCCAACAGCAATTCATCGTTTTGCAATTGTTCGAGACGAGTTTCATATAATTCACTGAAAGCATTTTCTGCATCATAGGGGCGGCAGAAGAGTGCGTCTTGCCAGGTCCAGGTTGGTGCACCGTTCCCTTCATAGTCAACGGAATACCGATACATGGGGAAGAAGCTCCGTACTTCATTATCAAGGGCGGACGTCCAGAACAACCACAACCGTTTGTCAGGATCGATGAACAAGGTGCAGTTCTGGTCAGGTAAGTTCTGATTGTCGGCCATCAAAAAGGGGGGAGACCATGTTGTGGCTCCACGTTTTTTTCTGGAGCCCAGGATGACTAAATTGTCATCGGTACGTTCTCCATGACCATGAAACCAGCAGGCAATGAGATCACCTTGTGGTGTTTCCACGATGCTGGATGAATGGTTATGATAGTTTTCCGGAGGAAAAATATGCTCTGCCCCATATTCCATGGGAGAGTGGACTGAGTAAGCTAATAGAGCGGTGAAAATAATTTGAGCAACCGTCATTCTTGTTCAAATCCTTCCGTAACCGATATGCGAATTGTTTATCCGGGGCCTATGTGGCATAGTATTTTTTTGAACGAAATGATATCACCATTGAACCGTAGGAAATGCAACTTCTTTCCTACATCACCGAGAAATCGCACGACTGAATATGAAAATGATGAATATGTATAGTACTCGCACTCTATTGCATACGTTTTTGCTGATCATCTTTCTGGCAACGACTGGTTGCGCTGAAAAGCCGGAAGCCCAGGCCGTTCCCTCCGAACCTGCTTTACCAACTCGGACGGCGCTCGACGATTATGTCGCTAAGCCGGATGACAGCTATCGCTGGGAAGTCTCCAGTAGTGTGACCGAGGAAGGTGTGCGGACCGTGGTGATCGATATGGTCTCGCAATCCTGGCGAACGAAAGAGGATGTTGATCGTACTGAATGGCGGCACTGGTTAACCCTCTGTATCCCGGAACAAATCGATTCCCGGGTAGGGGGATTAATGATTGGCGGGGGCGTGAATGGAAAAGAGGCCCGCTCCTCAGAGAGAATCGCGGCGATTGCCCGCGCGACGAACACCGTGATGGCTCAATTGGATACCGTCCCCAATCAGTCGTTGATGTTTCACGGCGATGGCAAACAACGCACGGAAGATGAGATCGTTGCATACACGTGGGACCAGTATATAAAAACAGGTGATGAAACCTGGCCACTATTTAATCCGATGGTGAAAAGTGCCGTACGGGCGATGGATACAATCACCGCATTTCTGGCTTCGGAAGCAGGGGGAGGTCATCAGGTTGATCAGTTCGTTCTGTCGGGGGCTTCCAAACGGGGATGGACGACCTGGTTGACGGGGGCTGTTGATAACCGTGTCGTGGGCATCATTCCGATTGTGATTGACGTGTTGAATGCTCAAGTTTCGATGCTGCACCACTTTGAAGTTTATGGTTTCTGGGCACCGACTATTGGAGATTATGTCCAGCACAAAATCATGGAACGGATGAATGAACCGCGTATGCATCAGTTGTATCAATTGATTGATCCCTACCAGTACCGGCATCGTCTGGATATGCCGAAATTGATTTTGAACGCAACAGGCGATCAATTCTTTTTACCCGATTCCTCTAAGTATTACTGGGACGATCTCATTGGAGATAAATTTCTGCGGTATGTTCCGAATGGAGATCACGGTTTAGGGGGCACGGATGCATTTGAGTCTGTCCTGGCATTTCATTATCTGATTTCACACGGCAAGGAAGTGCCGACTCTCAGTTGGACCGAAGGCGAAGATGGTACGTTCATCGTCAGTTGCGAAAAGAAACCGCAGGAAGTTCGCCTGTGGTATGCGACGAATCCGGAGGCTCGCGACTTTCGGTTGGAAACATTGGGGCCAGAATACTCAAGCATGCTGCTTAATCCCCGTGCGGATGGTAAGTACGTTGGAAAGGCTGGGCCTCCAGAGCAAGGTTGGACTGCCTACTTTGCCGAGGCAACATTTGATGTCGGTGCTCCTACCCCACTTAAGTTGACAACTAGTGTCAAAATTTTGCCCGAGGTTGAACCTTATAAAGGAAAAGATCCCAGTCAACCTGCTACGCTGACGATTCTTTGTACGGCTCCCAATGAACAAGCGGCGAATTCAATGACCGATCAGGTGAAAGGGATGTTAACCGATAAAGGACTTATCGCGGGACGCGTTACCGTGAAAACTCGCGGCACGCGTTGTTACATCAATCTTGAACCGAAGGGAGATTTTCGGGAAACACTCCGATTGATAACGATTTTCCTGGGAACGTTGAATTGCCGGGAATTTGCCTATCAGATCGAATCAGGCTCAGAAATTACTTTTCCGCCTTTGCAACAGACTAGATAGGGCACTTCACCTGTCGTTTTCGATTGCAGGAATACTTTGTGTCTTGATAAGAATCGCTCAAGAACTATAATCGCTTAAGCGGATATTACAATATGGATACAAAAAGCACCGACTACGATGTGGAAAAGATTTTCAGAGCCTTGTCCGACCTCACTCGGTTAAGGATCTTGAATCTGTTGCGTGGTGGTGAACTTTGTGTATGTGATTTGATCAATGTGCTCGATTTGCCCCAATCGACCGTCTCTCGTCATTTGGCCTACCTGCGAAAGGTGAACCTGGTTGTATCGCGAAAAGAAGGGCTGTGGCATTATTACCAACTAACTAGTCCGAAAGCCAAATTCCTGAAAAAAGTTTTCGAATGCATTGATGCTGCAAATGAATCGATCCCGTTGCTATCCAAAGATGGTAACGCCTTACAGAGTGTGTGTGGCTGCGAAACTGAAGAATAAAATTTTAAGAAACATATCTGTGTAGGCGGATGTATGAGGCTGAAATGACACGTCGCGTATTGATTTTATGCACAGGAAATTCCTGTCGTTCACAAATGGCGGAAGCTTTGTTTGAAACGATAAGTGATGGGGCCTGGGAATCAGAGTCTGCCGGTTCCAGACCATCCGGCTATGTACATCCTCTGGCCATCAAGGCCATGGCAGAACTGGGGATTGACATTTCCACCAATCAAAGCAAGTCGCTGGATCAATTCTTGGATCAACCTTTCGATCTTGTGGTCACGGTCTGTGACAATGCCAAAGAGTCCTGCCCGATTTTTCCTGGGGCTAAGGAAGTACTCCACTGGCCCTTTTATGACCCTGCCGATACGACCGGTAGCGAGGAGGAACAACTCGTCGTTTTCCGGCGTGTACGGGATGAGATCAAAAATAAAATTGAATCCTGGATGAAATAGCTCATTCCTGCCAATCCAATATTTTTAAGGACTAATAACGGAGGTCATCATGAATACAGAATCTGCAGTCGACTTTCCCGGTAATTTTCGAGTTCACGTTGCATTGACGGTGTCCAATTTGGAAGCCTCTCGTCAGTTTTATGAAACTCTATTGGGAGAACCACCGGTAAAAGAACGTCCACGTTATGCCAAATTCGAACCGGTGGATCCCTCTGTTAACCTGACACTGAACGAAATTGACGATGAGGTGCAGGTTGAAGGCGGATCAGCCCACTTTGGCATCCAGGTAAAATCTGTCGCAGAGGTTCATGATGCGATCAAACGTTTCCAGAACGCCGGCTTAAAAACAATTACCGAAGAAGCCACCACCTGTTGTTATGCCGTGCAGGATAAAGTTTGGGCTGTTGATCCGGATGGTCATAAGTGGGAAGTCTTCGTGGTTCTTAATGCAGACGCCAAAGACGCATTATACGAACAATCTGGCTGCTGCGGTCCCGATAGTCAGCAATTCACGGAACTTCAGCTTTGACACGCATAAAAGTCGAGATACCCCTTTCTTAAGCCGTTTGAGGCAGAAACGGGCGACTCCGACTTCCAAAAATCAAATGCTATTCTTCACATTTTTCTAAAAAACCGAATCGTCTGATTTCAGGCGATTCGGTTGATTTTTTTCCGGTTGAAAACAGGTACTCTATAGGTGGGCTGAAGGTCTTCGGAAGCTCATTCACTTCTAACCAACTTATCTATTTGCATTAGTTTGGCTTTCTGAAGCACTCCAGTCCGCCCGGTTTCTGTTCGGGCAGGCTCGCTGTTCGTCCAGTCACCTCTATCGAACTCCCGACATTCTCTTAAGAGAATCGTTGGGAGGTCTCCGCTGAATCTGAGTTCATTCTACTGGCGGTGCCATTGCCGGCAGTAGTTCCAGTGTGTAATGCGTTCCTGCCACAAAACTTTGGAATAAGGAGACGATCGGCCATGGCCAAATATACTCCAGAGCAGATTCATAACGTTGCCCTCGTGGGGCATGGGGCGGTCGGAAAGACCTCGCTGGCCGACTTGCTCCTGCACAAAGCGGGGATTGCTGATAAACCGGGATCAGTCGATGCCGGCACCAGTCTCCTGGATACGGAAGAAGACGAAAAAAATCACAAGCACTCCATCTTCTCCTCCCTCGTACATTTCGATCATCATGGTCGCCGTATCAATATTTTTGACACACCCGGATACCCGGAATTTATCGGACAAGTAATTGGTTCTTTACGCTCCGTGGAAACAGCCGTCATCACGATCAGTGCTCACGCCGGAATCGAAGTCAACACCCGGCGAGTGTTTGCAGAGGCGGACAAAGCAGACGCCGGTAAGATGATCGTCCTCAATAAGATGGATCACGAAAATATCAATTTCATTGAACTGCTTGCTTCTATCCAGGATATGTTCGGACGAGGATGTGTCCCGTTTAACTTGCCGATTGGTCTCGGTTCCAGTTTCTCAGGTGTGTATGACACTCTCAATCCGCCTGACACCGTCCCTGATGGTTTGCCGATGAACCCGCATGATGTTTCTCAGATGGTGATGGATTCGATCGTCGAAGCCGATGAAGATCTGATGATGCGGTACCTGGAGGGAGAAAAACTTTCCCGGGAAGAAATCGAACATGGTGTCGCGCACGCCATCGCGGAAGGTTCACTTATTCCGGTCTTTTGCATGTCGGTCTCGAAAGATATCGGCGTCAACGAATTTCTTGATTCCATCGCCGACTACGCCGACTCCCCAGAGGACGTACATCAAACCGCGTATAACGCGGAAGGGGCTACGGTCGATTTGAAACCCGATCCCAATGGCCCGCTGCTTGCTCAGGTGGTCAAAACTCGGATCGATCCGTTCGTACAACGGCTCAGTTACATTCGGGTCTTTTCAGGCACACTTAAAAAAGATTCCACCGTGCACGTCTCTGGTGTGGAGAAGCCGCTCAAAATCCCGCAATTATTCGAAATCCAGGGAGCCCATCAGGAGCCGGTCAACGAAGCGGGGCCGGGGTATATCGTCGCCGTCGCCAAGGTGGAAGACCTTCATGTGGGAGGTGTGCTGACGGATACCGATAAATGCCCTCGATTACCGAAGATCAATTTTCCCACTCCGATGATCGGTCTGGCAGTCGAACCGAAAACACAATCCGACCAGCAGAAAATCTCGGGCGCCCTGCACAAGATCGAAGAAGAAGATCCGACCTTCCACGTGACCCGCGATGCGCAAACCAAAGAGATGGTGATCACCGGTTTGTCAGAACTTCATCTCAAGTTGATTGAAGAACGCCTGAAGGTGCGCGACAAGGTCGAGATCATCACGCATCAACCGAAGATTCCTTACCGAGAAACGGTCAGCGGTGCCGCCGAGGGAAGTTATCGCCACAAGAAGCAATCGGGCGGTTCCGGTCAATTCGCTGAAGTTCATTTTCGAATTGCCGCACTTCCGCAGGGAATCAATCCGGAGGAGTATTTCACGAAAGATAATTTCGCTTCCATGCGCGATTACCATTACGATCCGAAGCTGAACTACGCCTTCGTCGACCGGGTCACGGGGGGAAGCGTGCCGAACAACTTTATCCCCGCCGTCGAAAAAGGAGTCCACGAACGGATGGAGAAAGGGGTGATCGCCGGTTACCAGGTTCAAGACTGCACGTGCGAGTTGTTCTTCGGCAAAGATCATCCGGTAGACAGTAATGAAACAGCCTTCAAATTGGCTGCCAGTCACTGCTTCCGAGAAGTCTTCCAGAAGGCAAAACCACAACTGCTGGAACCGATCGTTTTAATCGAGGTCACCGTCCCCGATGATAAACTGGGCGACATCACCTCCGATCTCAACGGTCGCCGCGGTCGCGTGGAAGGGATGGACGGTCTGCCGGGGGGATACCAGGTGATCCACGCCAAGGTCCCCCTCGCCGAAGTGATGACCTACGCCCGCGCTCTTTCGAGTATGACTGGAGGTCAAGGTTCGTTCACGATGGACTTCTCCCACTACGAGATGGTCCCCCCGAACGAACAACAGAAAATCGTCGCCGAAGCGAAACTGGCGGAGGAAGAAGACTGAAACTAGAATTCATCATTTTGAGCGAGCTATAGAAGACGCACTTTCAGCTGTCGTCTTTCTATGTAAGGCCCCGCCGGATCTTTATGATACGGCGGGGTTCTTTTTGAATTCTCTGAGAGGACTTCTTATAAGGTAATGTCCTATGACTCCAATCAAGATTCCAATCGACAGCCATCGATTTGAAACGCTTGAGATCAAAATCTTGGATCTTCCAGAGGCTCTTAGTATTGTTCAGCGTTTGAACGGGAATTTTATCCAGGGAATCTATGCGCACTGCGAAGATGAGAACGAAAGTTACATCAACATTCTGGGTGGCCTTGATGGTCGATATGTGTGTACCAGGAACACGCTGAGGGAAGGTAGTTTGTTTGTGTACTGTCCAGGTTGTTCAGAGATGAGTTCCCACGATGAACCGGTTTCTAATTTTGATTCAGACTGGTACCCTCCAGAAGTGATTGTCGATGCTCAAACTTGTGCCGAAGTTCTCTGTGAATTTGTTCGACAAGGGAGGATGCCCCAGGGATTCAACTGGCATCCCTGAGAGACTTCTTTTCCAGCATTCATGGAAAGCTTGAAATGATTGAATTCGTGAGTGGTAATATTTTTAATTGCGATGCCGAGGCACTCGTTAATCCAGTGAACACGGCTGGTGTGATGGGGAAAGGTCTCGCGAAACAGTTCCGGGAACGATTTCCAGAAATCATGGAGCCTTATCGGGAAGCCTGTGATTCCGGTGAGTTTAAGACGGGAATGGTTTTCACTGTTCAGGTTGCAGAAAACCAGTCACCCAAATACATAATTAATTTTCCCACGAAACGGCATTGGCGAAGTAAATCAAAACTGGAATATATTGAAAGTGGTC
>JAGQQC010000091.1 GCA_020426395.1 Planctomycetaceae bacterium | reverse complement strand
AAAACCGGGTTGCGTTTGTTCTCGAATAAACGAGTGCTTCGTTTACGGTGACACGCAGAGGGTTTTGATCCTTTCAAAAAGTAGCGGGACCGGGTGTCGCGCCCGGCGTCTCGGGCTTATGAGGCCCGGTTGAGCACTGGCTCCCCCGCGATAATAGATTCCGGGTAGCCTGGACAAACACGAAGTGTTGTCCAGGTTGCGTAGCAACAAGCGGCAATCGAACTTATACGGTGAATCCGGATGAAAGTCACACAACATTCACTGCTTGTGCCTGCGGCACCCAGACAACGCTGGCGCGATTGTCTGGGCTACCCTTTTCGTTAGCAGCCCGTATGGGAGTCGAACCCATATCTCGAGATTGAGGGTCTCGTATCCTGTCCGTTAGACGAACGAGCCGTAGTGGTATCTACATCGTTGTCGATGCAAATGGATTGTGAAGGAATCGAACCTCTCGTCACGCACTTCAATTGTTTAACGACAGCTGCTTTACAGGCAGCGATGAAGAACACAATCCCTTGAAACTGCATTAAAGGCGTCCCCGATCGGATTCGAACCGACGACCTCCACCTTGACAGGGTGGCGAGCACTCCGGGCTGCTCCACGAGGACGTTATGTTAATAAAGCGATCCATGTTGAATCTGTTTCATCGATTTTGTTTTAACTACGAAGACACCAAGGCACGAAGAAATAAAACTGAATTCAAACTCATGAAGCAGTTCTCACGACTTCGAACTTCGACACTTTTCTATGTTGATTAGCTCCTTGGTGTCTTCGTGCCTTGGTAGTTCAAAACAAAAGTGGACCCACCGGGAGTCGCACCCGGATTTCAGGTTTGCAAGACCAGCGTCTTCCTGTTGGACGATAGGCCCAAGATTACAACTCTTCCTGAAACCCGGTTGTGGTTGTTCTCGAATCTGGAATAAACATTCAACGATACCCATCAGAGGGCTTCAGGATCACAAATAGCTCACAGTTGCGGCGACAGGAATCGAACCTGCGACAAGGTGGTTCAAAGCCACCTGACGGTACCAACACCGAATCCACCGCAATGTTGAATTGGTGAAAATCCTCTGATGCGTCGCATGGAACGAAGTAATCAGTGTGCAAGCATAAGCACAACCGGATTTTCAGTGTTGTTGATTGACTCTTCATTCAACAACGAGCATACCCCCGAGGATTTGAACCCCGATCAACCGGGTTGGAGCCGGGCATGTTGCCGTTACACCAGGGGTATGTATAAATCGAATCCAGCGGAAGCCGTGAGACTCGAACTCACAAACCACATTCCTGCAGTCACCTGTTTTCAAGACAAGCCCCTCATCCAGCCGGATGACTTCCGTTAAGGTTATGATCGTGCATGTCGACCAAGCAGCGGTGGCAGGAATCGAACCCGCGTAGGGACGGTTAACGGCCGCCTGCCTGTACCAACACAGACCCCACCGCTGTTTGTTGTCGTGATCCATTTCGAAAACCCGGTTGTGCTTGATCTCACACTCCGAATGCTTCGTTTTGTGTGACGCACCAGAGGGTTTCCGAAATAAAAAAGTGCTCTATGGGAATCGAACCCATCTCACCAGGTTGGAAGCCTGGCACCTCTGCCGCTCGGTCAAGAGCACGTGTATAACGAAATGCGCCCAGCCGGAATCGAACCGACACGTCCGCCATGGCAAGGCAGCAGGCTACCACTACATCATGGACGCATGAAAACCGGGAAGCATTGCCTCCCTCATCGAAACCAAGTTGTGCCCTTTATTGCCAATATTCTTTTTGAAATGTCATGCACGATAAGGTTTCGATAATGAATCAGTGGGACCACAGGGACTTGAACCCTGACCTGACCGGGTAAGAACCGGCAATGCTGCCGCTAACACCTTGATCCCGATTAGAACTGTCTAACGTTTGCCAACGTGATTGTTGTATTTTCAACGTCAACGCTCGGTTGCGATTGTTCTATTACAGACGAACGCTGCTTGGCCTATCGCCGCAGAGGGCGTTAACCAAGGAACGATGAGGCCGGAGGGAATCGAACCCACTCCTGGAGATTAAAAATCAACTGTGCCGCCTTTACACCACAACCCCGATTGTTCATCGCGGCTGCGTTTAGAATGCAGGTAAAACATGAATGATTCCTTTCGATTGACATTAAATGTGAGTGACTCGTATGGGATTTGAACCCATGTCACCACCGTGAAAGGGTGGGATCCTAGGCCTCTAGACGAACGAGCCAGATTTATTTTTCGTGTGTTTCGTGTATTTTGTGGTGGATAAAACAAAAGTGGGCCAGGAGGCGCTCGAATCCTCGTCTGCGGTTCTTCAGACCGCCGCTAAACCGTCTCAGCTACCAGCCCGTAAAAACAAAAAAAGGCCCGGCGTCACCAACGACACCGGGCCTTTTCTTGAAGGCAGCCAAAAGATGTCGTTATGGGGACGTATCCTCCTCACCGAACGCATTCCCACCTGAATGGGCGGACCATGCGAACTGTTCGCTCTGTTGTTCGTAATTGAGGAAAGACCGTTTCATGGTTAGGGTTTCTCAGTTGAAGCTGATTTCTTTTCTCGTAACATTGTGGTCAGAATTTGTTGCCAAACGATGATGTTGATGGCGTACTGGCCAATTAGACGCATGCCAGGAAAAAGGGTTCACTCAACTTTCAAAGTTTTTTGAAATTCAGCGACAACGGTTAATTCTACGACTCTGCCTCTCGCTAAATGCCTGGGTTATGCAACTTCGGATGCCACGGTTAGGCTCGCTAACCGTGCCATTGTTCGTGGGAACATAAGTTTCTCTTCGTCGGGTAATCTCTTACTCCCAGACAAAGGTCTGTAAACGATTATCTTTCCTAATTTGTACGTTGGTTGTATCCCGTTGAAAATCTTGTTTAATTCGATCCCGCATCGGCACGGTTAGCGAGCCTAACCGTGGCACCCCAGTTTCGTAGCCTTTCCTGTATTTCATGGCTCTGCAATCGAGTGACATTGAATAGCAGATTGAGCACGACTTTCGAAAAAAGTTGAAACGGGTTCTTTGTCTAATCGGTTTTGGCCCAAGAGAGGAGGAAACAGTAAGAGCAATCTGGTTATGCCGGGAGAAACAGAGGCAGAATTCGAGGATCGTAGGCTCGATATCTGGCTCCCCAATCAATTCCAGTGGCACGGAATTATTGGCACTTGCCATCCCTCTCTGATCGTGCGAAAATCAGACCTTAACCTCTCGTTTCCGTCATCAAGACAGAAATCGTCTTCATCCATTTCCGCATACGAATCGCTTCCAATACGCCAATGAGCACTGCAACCAATTCGACGAATTCTCGTCAGGAAACCCTCGCAACCAAACCGGTTGCTGAGCTGCTCGACGAAATGCTTTACACGCCAATCTCGGCTCGACCGCTCATTTACTTCCGGATCATCCTGGGGCTGCTCTTATTCAAGAACGTGTTCAGCTATATCTACGAAGGGAAGATTGAAAAATACTTCCTGGCTCCGGCAGCCAACTTTAACTTCCCATTGTTCCCCTGGGTCCAGGCCTGGCCCGGGAACGGTATGTACTGGCATTACGGTTTGCTTTGTGTTGCTGCAGTCTGCTTTATTCTCGGTCTTGGATTTCGGTATGCGAGTGCCATTTACTGCCTCGGTTTTCTCTATGCCTTCCTGATCGAACGGGCACTTTACTTGAACCACCATTATGTGGTGATCCTGCTCACGTTTGTGATGACTTTCATGCCCGCCAACCGAATGTTGTCGCTCGATACGAAATTCGGATTCGTGAAACGGATGGAATACATTCCTTCCTGGTCATTATGGGTACTACGTATTCAAATCGGCATCGTTTATTTCTACGGGGGTGTGGTCAAAATTAATGAGGACTGGTTAAGCGGAGTTCCTATGAAGTTCACCGCCAGCAAACTGGTACATATGGCAGGCCTTCCTATCGATTGGCAAAATGGCATTGCCTATTTCCTGGTTTACACGGGAATGATTTACGACCTGCTTGTCTTTCCATTCCTGCTGCATAAGAAATTACGTTGGATCGCTCTACTTGCTTCACTCGTCTTCCATCTGACAAACTCTGTCATTTTCCACATCGGGATTTTTCCCTGGATGATGATCGGCGCGACTTTCCTCCTGTTCTTTAACGATCTGTTACCCCGATTACCGGGTGAGATGAAATCACCTTCCCCGGAACAGAAAAAAGAGGGCGTCCAAGCGGTAGTCAGCTTACTTACCCCACAGCGCAAACGAATGATCAAGGTGTTTTTCCTGGTATTTGTTGCCTACCAGGTGTTGATGCCGTTACGCAGTTATCTCTATTCCGGCAATCCTGGCTGGACACAAAACGGAGATCACTTCTCCTGGAGAATGATGTTGAATCGACGGATTCCAATTTCATTTGAAATGAGAGGCTCGGGTGTAAAAGATGGCCAAGTTGTTGATTTAGAGTTCAATAAAAGCTGGGAGTCAGGAGCCTATAAGAATCATTGGCAACTACACAAAATGACCACGGCGCCCGATATGATCCTTCAATTCGTGCATTTGAATGCAGAAAATGTTCGGAAACAAGGATTTACGGATGTCGCTATCTATGTAGATTCACAAGTCAGCTTGAATGGTCGTCCCCCGCAACCACTCGTTAATCCCAACGTGAATCTGGCGAACGAGAAACGTCATATTCTGCGTTCCTACGATTGGGTTCTGCCGTTGGATCCTCTACTCAAAAGCCCTCGACTCGAAGACTTTCCAGTGGATGAATCTCTCGGAAGAGAAATCGTCGATTGAGGTTATTGCTGGTAACGTAACAAAGCCTCTTGGTATTCTTCCGGGTGATTCACATTGAGAAGGCAATCCCCCTTGGGATCGAATTGATTCAATTGTTCTTCCGTTAATTCGATTCCATTTAATCGGGAAATCAATTTCTGTAACGAACGCTCTCCTTCGGTCAAAAGCTGGTCCACCGTGTTGAGAATAGAGGCTCGATAGATCGCCGTTAAAGGGTGCCGACGATTTTCGGTAACCGGGATGACGAATTCTGCATCGTCGTGAAGAGCAGCGAATAGCCCCTCTATATACTTCGTCGTTAAGAGCGGAACATCGCAACTGCAAAGAAAAACCGTGTCCACCTTCTCTGGCAGGGCTTTCAATCCCTTGGCGAAGGCCGCCAGTGGGCCTTCGCCCGGAACAGGGTCGTGAAGGAGCTGAATCGATTTCGCCAACGGGGGAAGTTCTTGGTTCGCTGCCGACACGACCAACACCGGATCACAAACCGCCGATACGACATCCAGGATGTGCGTCAACAAAGTCTGTCCCGGCGGACCGAAGGGGAGCAGAGCCTTGGGCTGCTCCATACGTCGACTTTCCCCTCCACTGAGCACGATTCCTGCCAGCATGGTCTCCATCTTTCACTTTAGGGAGCTTGGGCACCCTGGCCCTATCGGGAAAATAAAGTCATCTTGACTCATCCGGCTGAAAATTTTACAAGCCGCACCAACTCGGGCAGAACCGGAACATTTTATCCAAAGAAAGCCCGTTACGACTGGAATGGATTCACGGTCGTTTCGCCAAACAATATGGCAGATATCATTGTAAAGGGAGTGTGACAATGCGGGGAAGTATCTGGGGTATTTTGTTCCTGGGAGCCAGCTTGATCGGTTGCGGTTCAGAATCGACACCTTCATCCGACGGTGAAACGTCCTCAACGAACACCGAACCCGCAATCCAGACAGCGGAACGAACCGAACCCCGGCTACTCTCCATCGGTGGCAGCGATGCCGAATCCCTGAGCCGCTCGAACCAACATATCGAGGAAGCGCTCGCCGAAATCAAAGCGGGCCAATTACGCGAAGGCCTGCAACGGATGAATTTGGCGATTGCCACGGCTCCCGGAAACAGCAAAGCATTTTATGAACGTGGCAAACTGCTGGACGCCCTCGGACAAACGAGCAGCGCCATCGCCGATTACTCCGTCGCAATCCAGCTCGATCCCACAAACGCCGTTTATGTCAATCAACTGGGCTATCACTATCTGAAACGAAACGTGTTGCAACTGGCGAAAGTCCAGTTCACCCGTGCGATTAACATCGATCCTGATTACGCCGTTCCCCATAACAATCGGGCATTGGTTCATATCACGGAGAAAAAATTCGATGCCGCGCTGGCCGATCTGGAGACCGCACTGAAACTCGATCCCGAATATTTCGACGCACTCAACAACAAAGGATTTGCCTACTATCAAGCGGAACAATATGACAAAGCCCTGGGTGTTTACGAAGAGGTTCTAAAACGCGCACCGCAAGAGAATCAGGCGAATGTCTATAACAATCGGGGATTGGTCTATTACCACAAACGGGATTTTGAAAACGCAATTCAGGACTTCAGCAAAGCCATTGATTTGGAACCCAATAACCCGCAGTATTTCAAACATCGTTTGACGACTTACACCAAGATGGAGAATAAACAGGCCGAAGCGGAACAAGATCGCGAGCGAACCGAGTGGTTAACCAGCCTCAGCCAGTTAAACCGGCAAATTCAACAGTCTCCGCGAGATTCCCGAAACTACCTGGCCCGGGCCGCTCTGTTTGAATCGCAGGAAGGGGAAGAATATACCCAACTGGCACAAACGAATTACGAACAAGCCACCAAAGCAGAACCCCATAACGCCGATGTTTTCCTGAGCAAAGCGCAGTTCTGCTACCGTAATGGAGATTACGAACAAACGGTACTCGACTGCATCGCTGCTTTACGGCTTGATCCGGAAAATCGACAAGCGATTTCCCTGAAGGGGGACGCCCATTATCACCTGAATCAATTTGCCGAAGCGAGCCAGACTTATACCACAACCGGTCGAGTAGATGAGCAAGTCGCGGTTTCTTATGAAAAATATGCTGCTGAGCTAAAAGCGGCCGGACAGTCTGCCGAAGCGAAAATCTGGCAAGAAAAAGCGGTCCAGCTCTCCAACATCGAAAACCTGCCTGAACCAACCGGACCACAATCCGCTCCCGCGTTCGATCCTTCAGCGATCGAGGGAAAAAAGTAATTCAGTCAGGAATACTCTTTCCTTAAGAAAGCTTCTCACTGCACCGGTTTCGCAGAGTAATGGACACGTCCAAAGGCCTGCGGGAAATGGAACTGCGGTTCTTTGGTTGTGCTGGGTGACCACTGGCTGTACTGCTCGTTGGTGGTTCCCCCACACCGGTTCAGATTCAACCTCCAGACATCGCCCGGCTCTGGAGGAGCATGCTTGGCCACGTGCGCAAATGCAGAGAAGGGGATCGCCGCTTCAAGAACCCAGTGCGAATCAACGTCGGAATCCTCGTTCAACGTCCCCTCAACGGAGGTTGCGATTTTAATCCCTTCACAATGCCAACGTTCTTTGGACTTTGAGCCTAATCCCTCTGGATGGTGCCCTTCCAGGAAGGCCCCATTCACATTCATTTCGATATTGAAGTAATTCTCACTGTCATCCGCATTGGGTGCTGTAACAACTTCAACGCATTCGTCGAGCCAGACAGAACTGCCGCGTTCGGTGCGGGTCGCCGAAATGTGAGCGTCTTCACACCGATACGACACGTACAAGTACTCATCATCCCAAAGCATTTTCGCGACAGTCTGCTCTTTCTTACCTGAGACATACCAGGCGAACTTGAACTCTCCAACCGACTTTGCCGCCTGCCAATCCGATTCGTCCAGTTTGCCATCAATGACGACCGGATTGGAAGCCCGCAAAATCGTATATTCGGGCAAGGAAGCAGGGCTCCTTTGCTCCTCAGCCGAAACTGCCCCACTTAACGCAATTAGTAAGGAGAAGGTAATTACAGGCAGAAAACAAATGTCGCCACCAAGAGCATAACTAGAACGAGTTAAGTTCATCAAAAACCTCTGCAGTCATCCAAACAGGGGAGGGGAAACCAAATTTTGTTCCCCGTAAGAAATCACTCCCCTCAGTGTACCGACTTCTGAAGTACGAAAACCACGATAAATGCTTGATTAATTGTTCCTTACCCAAGCTGACATCAGGTCGAAATCACTCGGAGGAATGGCGAAACGATTGCCTTGGGGCCCACATTCGTGAATAAAATTTCGCCACCTGTGGACATTTTCTTGCCACCATCCGCTTGAAGTTAGGGAAAATTCTCTATATGCTCATCAATCGCGACTGAGTCTCAATACCAACCAGGCTCCTTCCCTTGGGACTCAATTGCTCAATCCTACCCACCACCAGCCAAGAGAAAGTCGGGTTACCATGCGTTCGTTTATGCGCCGTAACAGCCTAAAAACAAATCGTTTGCGACACGGTTTCACTCTCGTGGAACTGCTGGTCGTCATTGCTATTATCTCCATATTGCTTGCCTTGCTTCTTCCCGCTGTTCAACAGGCTCGTGAAGCAGCCCGCCGAACTCAGTGCCGCAGTCAATTGCGTCAAATCGGAATCGCCCTGGCAACCTACTCCGACGTCCACTTGCATTTACCCCCCAGTTATATCGTCGGGCCGGGTGATGGTGGCCGTTGGTCTGCTCAGGTTCGATTGCTGCCTTTCTTAGAAGAGAACAACTTTTACGAACTGGCCGATCTGGATACGTCCTACACCTCCGGCTCGGAAATCTCGACACACCGTGTGGGAGCTTATATCTGTCCCACGGAAGTCCGCCAGACGTTGCGTGCGGATGCGGAGCACTATCCTCTCAACTATGCCTGGAACGGGGGAACCTGGGCTGTCTTCACCCACGAAGCGACTTTCGATGAAGGGGGTGAAGGAGGGGACGGACCTTTCTCTCCCAACTCGCATGTGTACCTCGACAAAGTGGACGATGGCCTGACCCATACGATTGCCTTCAGTGAAGTCAAAGCTTTCACTCCCTATGTGCGTGACGGTCAATTATCTGGTGATGTCGTTCCCGATACCCCTCCCACCGATCTGACCACGCTAATCAATGGTGAATTCAAACTGGAAAGTGGCCACACAGAATGGGTCGACGGTCGAGTACACCAAACCGGTTTCACCACGGCTTTCACTCCGAATTCCGTCACGGAAGTGGAAGGCGCCTCCGGTGATGCAGGCGATCCGCTGGATGGTGACTACACATCCTGCCGTGAAGCTCGCTCGGGCTGCGAAGGCGAAACAACCTATGCTGCCGTGACCGCTCGAAGTTACCATCCGGGTGTCGTCAACACGCTGTACCTCGATGGCTCGGTGCACTCCATCAGCGAGAACCTGCACCTCAGCATCTGGCGTGCTTTGGGTACGATCAATGGGAATGAAATTGTTGACCTGACCGACTAATTTCGGAGCTACAGAGCCTGCACATAAAAAAACGGGAACCGTGTTACCGGTTCCCGTCCAGGCTATTGCCCTCCTCTTTTCGAAAAAGTGAAGCTGAGGAACACCCTCACGAAAAGAATTTCGCACTGCAGGGATCTTTGCAGTATTCACGAATACGCTTAGAACCCCTGGTCGGATCACAACATTTTCACGACTTTATCTGCCAGCCCCGTCTCTCCCAGGAGAACCTGCAAGTTGGTGTTCCTGGAAATCGCTTCCAGGGTTTCCAACTCCCGGAGCCGCATGAGGGTCGGGTTGTTTTCCAGCAGTTTCGCCGTGTTGACCTGCGACCGCATCGCGGCCGTCTCTTCCCGACGAGCGATCAAGTTGGCCTCGGCCGCTTTCTTCGCCTCGGTCACCCGGTTGAGAAGATCCTTCATCTCACCCGGCAGGATGACATCCCGAATACCGGCTGAATGAATCCGGATTCCCCAGTCCGCCGCTCGTCCTGCGAGACGATCGACCAAACCGTGGGCCAAATCTTCCTTCTCACTCAGAAAGTTATCCAGTCCAACCTTACTAACGAATGCCCGTAACACCAGTTGCGCCGCCCGGTACAGGGCCTGGGCACTGTTTTCTGAAACAGAGACAAAACGGACCGCGTCGATCACCTGGTAATTGACGATCGCGTTCATCCGCAAGGTCACCTTGTCCTCGGTCATAATATCCTGACCGATGATGTCGAGGCTCGCTTCACGCATATCAACCTGGAAGACCTGGTACTTGTCCACCCGCTTCCAGAAAACGTATCGTCCCGCTCCCAACGTCTCGGCGTACTTACCATTCTGGTAGAGCACTCCCTGAGACCCTTGCGCAACTTCCACGATATCAAACTCGTCTTTCGCCGTGGGCAATCGGAGAATTTCCTCCATTTCCCCATGCTCGAACCGAATCGACGTTGCCTCGAAAACTTCCACACGGATTTTCCGCTGCGTCGTCCAGAAGGCATACTGTCCGGCACTCAACACCGCAAACAGGCGATCATCGCACCAAACCAGCGCCCGCTGCCGATCCTTCAGGTCAACAACCTGAATGTATTCATCGAGCAGACCTGATTTGATAATCTGGTTGAGCCACTTATTCTTCAATTGAACTTCGCACTCATCGAACACATCAACTAGAAGACTATGAACTCCATGCCAGAAAACGTAATTACCCTTGGTCAAAACTCGCTCAACCTTACCATCGATCCAAACAATCGCTTTCTCTAGGTCAGTAACCTCAACAACGTCGGCAAACCTGACGAGATCACCTCTAAGAATAATGTCCCTGATATGATCATGTTTCAGTTCCAGTTCACGAGTCGAAACAATTTCGACTTGATTCTGGCCAAAGTTTGTCCACACCCAACGTTTACCAGAAGGGAGGATGCGTTCAAATAAACCATCCTTAAATAACAATCCAACTTCATCCTTACGAATTTTCACACGCTTGAGCATCACATCCTCCTTTCTATTTATGGAGTGATTTTCTCTATCGCAATTTTTTGTTTTTTGTCTACAAGTGATCCTAAAACCCTCTGATGGATCACATTACTCCTTAGTTCACCGGTCGAAGAACAGCCACAACCGGGTTTCAGGATTGAGTCCAAATAAAAAACCATTGGGTAAGCTGATCAGAACGGATCGCATCTCTGACGTGGAAGAGTGTTTGAGTTCTGCTCTTACAACAGGATTGGTGCAGGTCCTCTCGATTTCATCCACGAACAACGTTCGCGGAATCCATCAATCCTCACTGCAATTTTTCTACTGTAGAAACAGAACGGTATCCACCTCCTGCAAAACGCAAGACGATGCTGCCCCGCTTCGGTTTTCAAGATTTGATTGCGTTGATCGTTTCCGTAGAAACAACCTTCACATTCGCCTCTCAATCCCCCAATCGGGGCCGATCACATTTCCAACAGCCACCCGCTGGCCTTCAAGCAGCACGTATTGGCTGCGGTGCAGGTGAAGAACCTGCCCTGGAGTTTGGTATGGGATTCGAACCCATGACTTACAGGTTATCAATCTGTCGTTCTACCCACTGAACTAACCTAACAGCTTCGCTGTTGCTCAACCTCTTTTAGAAACCATGTCCGGAACAGACCTCATCGAAAACAGGACCACACTGTGGCTGCCATCTGAAGTCCGCCGCTGGCAGAAGCTGAACTATGTCCAGAAGAGGAATGCGTCCATTAAAGGTTCACCCATTTCGTTCTTCGCTTCAGAAAATTGCGTCAGAAAGCAGGTAACCGTGCTTTTTTGAGTGTGGTCTTCTCCCCCCACGGCCCGCTACACTGGACCTTCCCACCGATCATTATTCACTTTGCTTTTAGCCTGATCACACTATTGAGGTATTCATGAAACCGGCCTGTTCTCTCCCTGTGCGATTTTTGTTGACCTGCTGCTTTGCATTGACAGTCTGCTCTCTACCACTCAGCGCTGCCGATCCGGAAAAACCGTTGATGGCTTACGTCGGTACGTTCAGCTCACCGCTAAAAGATGTCCTCAAAACACAGGTCGATCTTCCTCCTGGTAATGGACGCGGAATCCATCTCTTTGAAGTGAATCGGGAAACCGGCGCACTGAGCTCTGCTGGTGAAGTCCGCATGGGAACGAGCCCCAGTTGCGTGCTGGTGAACGGTGATGGAACCCGGTTGTATTCCGCCAATGAAACGGACCGTTACCAGGGAACAAAAGAAGGAACCGTCAGCAGTTTCAGCATTGACCAAACGACAGGGCAACTGACTTTGATGAATACCGTTCCTTCGGGTGGTGCGGGGCCAACTTATGTCTATCTGCACCCAACCGGAAATTTTTTGTTCGTCGCGAACTATTTTGGTGGTTCGGTGGCCGTGTTACCAATTCAAGCAGATGGTTCCCTGGGAAAAGCCACCGACGTAAAAGTCGATGAAGGCCACATCGGACCAACGAAAGCGGAGCACGCCCCCCCTGGCAGTTTCGCGATCAGTGGACATGACCGAACACACGCACATCAGATATTGACCGACCCAACCGGCCAGTATGTGCTGCATGTCGATCTCGCGCAAGACCGCATTTATATCTGGCAATTTGACATGGCCCAGGGAGAACTGGTTCCACACGATCAACCATATGTTTCGCTTCCTCCAGGGGATGGCCCCCGGCATGTTCATTTCCATCCGAACGGGAAGTGGTTTTATTCCATTCAGGAAGAAGGCTCAACGGTTGTCTTTTTCGACTGGAATCCCGAAACCGGCCACCTGACAGAACGTCAAACGCTTTCTACGCTTCCGAAAGGGTTTAGTGGCAGTAATTTCTGCTCCGAA
>JAGQQC010000090.1 GCA_020426395.1 Planctomycetaceae bacterium | reverse complement strand
TGAGGGATCATGAAAACGGAAACCAAATTTGGTTTGTTGACTATCCTGATTTTAGTCGGCGTCTTTGGTTACGTCGTCTATGAGAAATGGGAAGAACGCAAAGCGATCATCGCCGCTGGAGGTGATCCGGACGCAATTGAAGAAGAAACCTCCACGGAAACGAATCCGGAAGATCCGTTCAAAGGGGAAAGCTCTTCCCCCGTTGTGAACGTGAACAACGTGGTTGATTCCTCGAACAATACTGCCAATCCCTTTTCGGAAGCAGAGACCACCCCAAATAACGGAGCAGCCGCATTTGCTTCGAACACTCAATTGTTCAACTCGGAGACCGAGCCCAACTTCTCCAGCGAAAGTTCTAATGAACCTGCATTTGCCAACGAACCAGGAAACCAGTTTGCGGAATCCAATCCGTTTTCTGAACCCGAACCGAATGGAACCGAACAACCGCTCAATCAAAACGAGTTCGCTCAACAGAAAGATCTCAGCGAAGAAAATCTATTTGGTTCCGGGTTAAATGAAGAGCCCCCCGTCGAAGGTGGCTTCAGTTCTAATTTTGAACCATTTGCGGAGGCTGGACAGGAACCGGTAGTTAATACTGGTACCGTGGCCAATAATGAGCCCGCCTCGAACAATGGCTTCGCCCAGGATCCATTTCCGTCTGAAGATCCTGCCGAAGATGTATTCACGGAAACTCCCAATGAGGAACTTAACGCCTTCAACGATGTTCCCGCTGAGTTCTCCAATCCCTCCGTAGAAAACAACGCAAATGTTGCCGACGCTTTTGGAGGCGATGCATCCCCTTTCGAGCAGGAAGAACCTGCTGTAGAAGATGCCTTTGCAGGGAATGAATCTTCGGAACCAGAAATTGAAGAACCCGCATTCAATCTCGAAGAGAATGGGTTATTCGAAGAAACTTCGGCTCCCTCTGAATTTGCACAAAATCAATCCGGACAGGGAGCAATGGAAGAATCTCCCTTTGCGGAGCAGGAACAGACAGACCTTCAAAATGATTCTGCAGGGAACGAACCTGCATTCAATCTAGAGGAACCAGGGCAACTGGATATTGTTGGGATGGATTCATCTCCGTTCAATGAACCAGAACAAAATCAGGAGCCCGAACAGAACGGACTCGTAGACTTACAAACCAAACCCAAACCGGCGGGACTCGATCCCTTCACTCAACAAAGCTCGAACGAGTACCAGGTCCAGAATGGGGACAACCTCTGGAAGATTGCGAGCAATCTGTATGGTTCAGGTAGCTATGCGAGCGCACTCGCCCAGTATAACCAACAGGTTTTACCTGACCCCTCCAAATTGAAACCAGGCATGATTTTGAAAACTCCTGCCCTCAGTCTGCTTAAACAATATCAACCGAGTTCTTCGCAAAATATTGCTCTGCTGGAAGGGGACACAAACACGAACGACCCATTTGCCCAGAAACCGGGTTTCTTCGTCAATGAAGAGACAGGTGAGCCATTCTACAAGGTTCAATCGAACGATACGTTGACCGAAATTGCTCACCGCCACTTGGGACGGGCTTCGCGCTGGATTCAGATTGTCGCTCTGAACAAAAATGAGATCAAAGACCCGAAATCCCTCAAACCCGGCACGATTCTTCGCCTGCCCGCAGATGCTCGCACGGTTGTGCTGACTTCGGATAGCTTTCAGTCCGATAGAAACTAACAGGCGCGAAAAGGAACAGTCGCGCTTATCCCGAGTGCGTTCGTGAACAGGGAGGTTCTCGCAGCGTTAGAACCATTCTGTTTTTACCGAATGAGTCAATCATGTTTTTCCGTTTTGGCGCCGCGATTCTGCTGATCGTTCTAATTTGCCTGATCGGCATCGCCATTGAAAAACAGAACCTCGATCTCCGCCGCGATCTGAGCCGGCAGCATGCGCAATCCGAGGAACTGCTTGAAGCTCACGCCCGATTGCGACTGCAGACACAGCAATTAGGGGCCACTTCTCGTCTGATGCGTGAAGCACCGTCAAACGAAGAAGATTTCTCTGACACAGAGTATATCCGTCTTGAAAACAACCCGCGCGTCCCCCTCTTACGTTGGCGTCCGTTTGCCCCCAGAGTCACCGAAGAAGGTGATCAGAACAGAGCTTTGCAGTAAGGTCATTTCTTCTATTTATTCAACTGGTCACGTATGAAATCGACAGTCGCACCGAAACGAGTTGTGAATTATCGACTGGGATTCCTTGCGCTCTTATTTATCATCGGTTTCGGATTGCTCGGTGCCCGATTGGTTCAAATCCAGCATCTGGAACAGACCACTCTCTCCATACACGCCAACCGCCAACATTCCTTCAAGGAAACAATTCCCGCGCGAACCGGAGAAATTCTGGACCGAAAAGGGAAGGTGTTGGCCACGACAATTACGACCTACAGTCTGTATGTCGATCCTTCCCGAATTAAAAATCCGCAAGAGTTTTCTGATGAAATCTGCACTGTCGTCGTTCTCGACTCGGAGGAATTGGCGAAGAAACTGAAAGAGCATCAGAACAAGAAGTTTTTATGGATAAAACGACGGCTCTCGGATATTGAAGCAAACGCCATTGCGGCTCTCGGCTTGCCAGAAGGGACATGGGGATTTCGCAAGGAATACTTCCGCAGCTACCCCCAGGGAGAGCTAGCGGCCCATCTCCTCGGTTTACGGGATATTGATGGCCACGGACGTGGTGGCGTTGAAGAAGCGTTCGATGATGTTCTACAGGGAACCCCCGGTTCGCAGACATTCTTTCGTGATGCTCGGGGTCGTGTATTTTTACCAGAGGATTCCGAGTTCATCGCTCCACAACCAGGTCGCTCAATTGTGTTAACACTGGATATGGTAATTCAGTTTCATGTCGAAGCGGAACTGAACCAGATGGTGGAAGAGTGGAACCCGAAATCGTGTTCGGCGATTGTGATGGATCCCCACACGGGTGAAATTCTAGCGATGGCTTCACGTCCGAACTTCAATCCGAATTATCCGGAAAACGTTCCCCCTGCTGCGTGGAAAAACTGCGCCATTTCGGCCATCTATGAACCCGGGTCTACCTTCAAACCACTCATCGTGGCCGGGGCTCTGGATCGGGGATTAATCAAACGTGATGAAGTTTTCGATTGCGAAATGGGAACCTACCAGATGGGCCGCCGCACTTTGCACGATCATCATCGTTATGGTGAATTGGACCTGACCAATGTGTTGGTCAAATCGAGTAACATCGGAATGGCGAAAATTGGTGAGTGTTTACAGAATCAAGGCTTGTTTGAAACGGTATCGAATTTCGGTTTTGGGCAACCAACCGGAGTTCCTGTCGCAGGTGAATTGGCGGGTAAATTACGGCCGTTCAAAGACTGGGATGGATACTCCACCGGTTCTATTCCGATGGGCCAGGAAATCGCCGCGACTCCCTTACAGATGATTCGAGCGCATGCAGTACTCGCCAATGGGGGCATCCTCGTGCAACCTAAACTCGTACTACAAGAACTGGAGGAACCCTGGTTGCCCTTCACTGCTGGAAGTCCATTTCGCTCACCGCTTGATAAGGGAATTGAGCCAAACAACAATTCTGCCTGGCAAATTCTCTCGCCAGAGACCTGTCACTGGCTTGTCCAGCATCCACTGGCAGAAGTCATTGAACGGGGTACAGGAAAAAAAGCCAAAATCGAAGAGTACCGACTCTTCGGCAAAACGGGGACGGCGCAAAAAGTAGACCCCAAGACGGGCAAGTATTCGCATCAGAAATATATCAGCTCATTTATCTGTGGAGGCCCGGTTGAGAACCCGCGTGTTCTGGTCTATGTCAGCGCCGATGAACCCGGCGGGGCCAAAAACGCTTATGGGGGCCAGGCCGCCGCACCTGTTGCGGCTCGCATTATTAGAGCGACATTGGAACACTTCCAGGTTCCCTACCAAACGGCTGAAAAATAACCGCAGACCAGGGCAACGCGGTCCGTTTCGTTGTGGTGCTGAATTCGATATGATGGGATGCCTCTAATCCTCTTCGAACATATATCATCCGCAAAGATTTTTCCCATATGTCTGATGCCTCTGCCCTCGACGAAACAACTCGCGATGTCCTCGCCAAAGTTCTCGGTAAAACCCCCAGCGGTTTACACATCTTAATTGCCGGAGACGGACAAGGAAAAACAACCGGGATGCTGGCGAGTTGGGTTCAGCAAGCTTCATTTGAACCGCCCGCAGTGACCGTTGCTGTGAATAAAAAACGCTACATCAACGATTGGCTTGCTCAGCATCCACGAGTTGTACTTAACTTGATCGGTGAGAAACAGAATGAGTTCCTGAAACAGTTCGGAAAGGGATTTGAACCTGATGAACCGGCGTTTGAAGGAATTGATACGGGGACGTCGCCCAATGGGCTTCCCACCCTGAAGGGTGCACTCGGATTCATGGAAGGGACGGTGAAGGACAAACTGGAAGCGGGTGACCATTATATTTATCTGGTTGAGCTGACAGGAGCGGGAACGGAAGATGAAGAAACATTAATCGCCGCAGCCCCCTGGACCCACATTCGTAAAAACGGCTTCAGTTATTGAGCGTCAATCCTTCCAATCTCTTTCTTTTTCCTGCACAACAACGTCCATGACCAGTTCCATTCCGCTTATCAATGCTTTATCTGACATCGTGGGCAAAGATCATTTGCTGTACGATGCCGAAGAGTTGCTCGTCTATGAGTGTGATGGGTACATCGTCGAGAAGAAATGCCCCGATGTTGTTGTCTTTCCGATCTCGACAGCAGAAATCGTTGAAATCGTAAAAACGTGCAACCGATTTGAAGTCCCCTTTGTACCACGTGGAGCGGGGACAAGTTTAGCGGGGGGATGTCTGCCGGTCGGCGGTGGGGTTATGATCGCCCTGACCCGTATGCGGGAAATCCACGAAGTCAATTTGCGAGATGGTTACGCCGTCGTCGATCCTGGTCTGGTGAATGTTCATTTGACCCGCGAGGTCTCCGGTGACGGATTTCATTATGCTCCCGATCCTTCCAGCCAGGGGGCCTGCACGATTGGTGGCAATGTTGCGACAAACTCGGGGGGGCCTCATACCCTGAAATACGGTGTCACCGTCAATCATGTGACGGGCATTGAAGTCGTGCTGCCTGACGGGACAGTCGCCAACTGGGGAGGTCCGGCTGGTATGCCGCCGGGGTTCGATTTGACAGGTCTGTTTGTCGGAAGCGAAGGGACATTTGGAATCTGCACGAAAGCCACCGTCCGGTTAACACGCAATCCGGCCGCTTACCGGACGATGCTGGGAATCTTTGACGACATTCAAACGGCAACACGAGCGATCAGCGAAATCATCGGCGCAGGGATCGTCCCCGCCGCGCTTGAATTGATGGACCAGGGAATCATTCAAGCGGTGGAAGCGGCGTTCAAATTTGGATTTCCCCTGGATGCTGGAGCCGTCGTGTTGATCGAAGTCGATGGACTGGAAGTCTCCGTCGATGATGAAGCAGCACGGATTAAAGAACTTTGCCATCAAGTCGGCGTCCGGGAGATGCGAACAGCGAATTCGGAAGCGGAACGGCTTCTGTTATGGAAGTGTCGCAAGCAAGCCTTTGGTGCCATCGGACGACTCAGTCCCAGTTTCTGTACGCAGGATGGAGTTGTCCCGCGAACCCGATTACCGGAGATTCTACAGTTCATTGAGAAAACCAGCCAGAAGTACGATATCCGGATCGTGAACGTTTTTCATGCGGGGGACGGAAACATCCACCCGATTCTATTGTTTGATGAACGAGACCAGGCGCAAATTCAGCGCGTGATTGAAGCGGGTGATGAGATTCTCAATAAATGTATCGAACTAGGCGGAAGTGTCACCGGTGAACATGGAATTGGCGTCGAGAAGATCAACTTCATGCCAAAACTGTTTTCGGAGAACGACCTCACGGTGATGCAGGAAATTCGAGAAGTCTTTAACCCAGAGGGTAACTGTAGCCCTTGTAAAATGTTACCCACAGCGGGAGCCTGCGGAATGGAACAAATCGAACGGTCGCATCCGGGCCGGCAAGCAGCGCTCTAATTCAAACTAACTAACAAGTCATCACCATGTCCGACGTCACCTCCGATCCACCGCAACTGACTCCTACTTGTGAAACGGAGGTAATTGCGCTGATCAAAGAGAGCTATGAACAATCACGGGCGATTGTGGTCACGGGGGGTGGGCATTTTGAGACCTATGGTTATCCTCTTGATTCCAATTTAGCAAAACTTTCTACCGTCAATCTGAACCAGGTGATTGACTACCCATCCCGCGACATGACGATCACCGTCGAAGCGGGAATGTCAATAGCCGCCCTGCAGCACGAACTCGCAAAAGAGGGGCAACGTTTACCGATCGATGTCCCTTGCGCCGAGACCGCAACGGTCGGCGGAGCGATTGCAGCGAATGTATTTGGCTCACGCGGGTACCAACTCGGTACGTGGCGCGATTACCTGTTGGGATTCTCAGCAGTGGATGGTCAAGGCCGGCTCTTCAAAGCAGGCGGACGGGTCGTTAAAAACGTGGCGGGATACGATCTCGGCAAGCTGATGATCGGTTCTCACGGTACATTGGCGGCCCTCACCCAGATGACGTTGAAAGTAAAACCGATCCCTGAAACGGGCCAGTTCCTCTATGTTGGACTCAAAGAGAGCGAAATTGAAACATACTTATCGTCTCTTGTTCGGACAGAAACGATTCCTGTTTCGGTTGATTTAATTACTCCCGAAATGGCCAATCTGCTCAGCATTGACCAATCACTTGAGTTACCAATTGAATTTGGTTTACTGATTGGATTCGAAGGGACACCCCGCGAAGTGGCCTGGCAACTGGAGAAAATACAAACGGAAATCAACACCGTCGGCAAACCAGGAGTGATGTTTGCGATAGAAGAACAGTTCACGGACGCCGTTTGCAAGGGACTCTCGGAAACCCTTTCCTCCTGGAAATCACTCTCGAATGAAGACCAGGTTAAAAAACTGGAGAAGGGTCATTCGGACTTTCGTTCCTCGACCTATGGCAATATTACTTTCCAAGCAAGTCTGAAACCTTCGGCGATCGAGAAATTCGTTAAAACGGCTCGTACTCAAGGATGCGTTATGCAATCTCTGGTGCAGTTCGGAATCGTCCGAGGACTATTACCGGATATGAATACTGCCGCCCAAGTTATTGGATCCCTTCGTGAGGAACTCAAGAAATTCAATGGGTCGCTCGTTGTGATTCAATCGGGACCTCAATGGGACTCTACTATTGATCCATTCGACTACGATTCCTTGATGTTAACTTACATGCGGAAAATCAAAGAGAAACTTGATCCGAGAAACATTCTCGCTCCAGGCAAACTTTTTAAGTAAACGACTCCATTATTAACTGTCAGTAATTTTTATGAGTACCACCACGGACAATCCATCTGCCCAACCTGAATCAACCGGCCCACAAAATCCGGTGCTGGAAACGGCGGATCAACAAGTCGCTGCCGGAATTCCGTTTGAACGGTTTCTGGACTGCGTTCATTGTGGATTGTGCACCTCAGCCTGTCCAACGTACCTGGAAACGGGAGATGAAAATAACAGTCCGCGCGGACGAATTTATCTGATGCGGGCGGTTACCGAAGGGAAGATTGCGCTCACCGAGAAAGTTTCTGGACATCTCGACCTCTGCCTCGATTGCCGTAGCTGTGAGACAGCCTGCCCTTCCGGTGTGCAGTATGGTCGATTGATCGAACCCTTCCGTATCGGCATGCAGCAACAAGCTGTCAAAGAGGGAAAACCCAAAGGCTGGTTCGAGAAATACATTCTGTTCGGAATGTTCCCCTATCCAGCCCGGCTCAAATTGGCACTCTGGCCAATGCGAGTTCTGCAGAAAACAGGTTTAGATCGACTGGTAGATAAGTCCGGAATCACTCGATTGCTCCCACAAAAACTGCGACGAATGCAGAACCTGTTACCAAAGCTCCCTCCCTCTTCTCCACCACTCCCCACCTTCCTGCCCGCGATTGGAGAGAAACGGGCGCGCGTCGGATTATTCACGGGGTGTGTTTCCGAAGCGATGTTCAGTCCAACCAATCAAGCCACCGCTCGAGTACTGCAACAAAATGGTTGTGATGTCTATATCCCTCGCACACAACAATGCTGCGGAGCCATTCATTATCACGGGGGAGAATCGAAACCGGCCGTGGAGTTGGCACTCGCAAACATAAAAGCGTTTGAAGAGCAAAATCTCGATGCGATTATCATCAATGTTGCAGGTTGCGGAGCGATGCTCAAGGATTATCATCACCTCGCAGAAGAAACCGCGGATTTGAGCGACGCCGATCGTGAAAAACTCGTTAACTTTGCCCATCAAGTGAAAGACATCAGCGAATTCCTGCACGAACTTGGATTGCTTCCTCCTACTGGAGAAATACCGCTGCGCGTCACCTATCACGATGCCTGTCATCTGGTGCATGCACAACAGATTCGCCAGCAACCTCGGGAATTACTGGCTCAAATTCCAGGGTTAAAACTTGTTCCGCTCCCCGAATCGGATATTTGTTGCGGTGCCGCCGGAAGTTACAACCTGACGCAACCTGAAATGGCGGACCGACTTGGTGAACGGAAACTCCAAAACATTCGGAAAGTCAATCCTCAGGCCGTCCTTGCAGGCAACGCCGGTTGTTCGCTACAACTGCAAGCGACATTGAAAGCAGCCGGGTACACCATCCCCGTCTATCACCCCGTCGATTTACTGGATGCCAGTTATCGCGGCGTAATGCCCGCAAAGTAGAATCCACACTAAATAGAATTCACAGGGTAACCCAGACAATCTCGAAGAGTTGTCTGGGTCGCGTAGCGACAAGTGGGCTTGGATAGTTATCATCATTGGAAATACTTCATGTATTAGACCAACGAATAACCGCTTGTGCCTGCGGCACCCAGACAACACTAACGTGATTGTCCGGGTTACCCGAATTTGAGATTACATAGCATACTCATACAGGAGACAACTTCGTCTTAATGAACCAACTCAAACCGACCATCAAAGCTGTCGTATTCGATCTCGATGGATTGATGTTTAACACGGAAGATATTTTTGAAGTGGCCGCCCGCGACCTGTTAGGACGCCGAGGGCACGAGCTGACCGACGATATTCGTCGTATGATGATGGGACGGCGCGCGTTTGAAGCATTCGATATGCTCCGGGAATTACTTTCGCTCGATGAGACGGTCGAAGAACTACTGGAAGAGTCTGACGAACTCTACCAAATGGTACTGGATGCTCAACTCGCTCCAATGCCGGGGTTATATGAATTGCTCGAACATATCGAAGCCAATCAACTTCCCAAAGCAGTCGCAACATCTTCGCATCGGGCGTATCTGCACAATATTCTGGGACGATTCGATATGGTTGATCGATTCAACCATCTGTTCACAGCCGAAGATGTCTCGATGGGGAAACCGCATCCGGAAATTTACCTGAAAGCAGCGGACGCTCTCGATATTGATCCATCCGAAATGATTGTGCTCGAAGATAGTCAGGCAGGAACGGAAGCCGCGCATGCCGCAGGCGCGTGTATCATTTCCGTTCCCAACCGTCATACAGAGAAGCATGATTTCACCGCAGCCCGTTATGTCGTGGACCGGTTGAATCATCCGACGGTGATGGACCTGGTTAACCAGATTAACGCGGACTGACGAATCACTCGTCCGCAGCAGATTTCTCTTCGGCCAACTTTGCTTTCCGTTTACTGATTACAGTCCAGATGTCGTCCGGTTTCTGTTCGGCGGGATCGACATATTTTGCCAAATCTCGCATGGCGATCACGGTGTACTCGTTCTCCTTCAAATACTGCATAAATTCCTCAAACCGTTCCACAGAGGTATGCACCCAGGGATGTTCGATATCGGGAACACCATGAAACTGCAAAATCGCAATGTTTCCCTCTTTGGCCTGATGGACTGCACGTTTGAAATCGTCGAGTGTCCAATCCGGACGGGCGTCCCCTGCGGAAGGAACTAGCAATGGGTGATCGTTCCCGGGTTCGTAGGCAAACCCTTTACCACGATCTTTACTATAGGAATACTCAGGCGAACCCCCGCGGCGAGCAAACTGAAACCCGGCTTTCGCCAGAATTGGAAGCGCCCCTTCATCGAACGCATTTCCGGGATATCCAAACGTGGTTGGTTTCGGAATCCCATATTCAGCACACCGCGCGTTAATCGCTTCGACCTGATCTTCAATCTTCTCCAGGTTTTCCTTGGTACAACCCATGTGATCGCGTGTGTGATTGCCGATTTCAAATCCGTCTTTATGAAGTTGAGCAATTTCTTCCCAGGTAAGATAGCTTTTTTTGTTCTCTGTGAAATCAAAACCTTCGGTGATGTAAAACGTCGCTCCAAAACCATGTTCCATTAACAACGGACGAACGACTGTGTAATGTGATTTGACTGAATCATCAAACGTGAGAACAACTAACTTATCCGGAATCGGTTCGACCGCCACGAGACGTTCTGACGTGATACAGAACAGAACGGCACAAAGCAGAATCCCTCGAAGAAATTTGAAACGGGAGTTTTTCAGCGGTTCGTTAAAGAGTGTTTTCATCAATTCAGCTTTCCAGCTTCACACCAAAGAGGGATCGGGACTAATTGTCCAGAAATTCGGGTCAGAGGGATTAGTTCGCCATAGTTCATCTATATTAATCCTATTTTCAGGTGAAAACAGGGATTTCCAGACCAAATCCAGAAATGAGTCATCAGGTTATTCTGGACGCGCAAATCTCGTTTCTCAGCAGAATTAGAGAAACGGCCGGACGGATCAAAAAAAATCGATTTGTACTAGTCAAACGGAGTTCGGGTTGTATATTCTAGATGAATATCTCATTAACACCCGCCTGCTGGGTCCTCCCTGACCTGGCTACCACATTCTTGACAGAATGCTGGACCGGCGTTGTCAAATCAGAGAATCTCGTGATCAACAAGATCGATCCGAGCTATGATGAAAACGACCGGTTTCGCCAAACGATGTGTCTCTCCACACATGCGTAAACACGGCGTTTTGCATCTCGTTCGGGGGTCTGTACTTTCTTGATCGCAATGATTGCCTGGTGGCAACGACTGCGATCTCACACAGACAATATCGATCCGGATCACGGACCATCAAATGGACCCGATCTGGAGTTTTGCCAATGTTGCTGCGGCGCCCTTCTGCCTTATTCTGGGCCTGTATTCTTTCTGCATGCGCTCTTTTCTCATTGCCTCAACTTCACGCAGAGGATGAGCCCGCGGAATCTTCGTCTCCTGCGCAGACAGAAGAGAAACCGGTCAGCTTCTACAAACAGATCGTGCCGATCTTTCAGGCAAACTGTTACGGTTGCCATCAGCCCGCTAAAGCACAGGGCGAATATGAAATGACTTCCTTTGCGAACCTGCTCAAAGGGGGAGCAACGGAACTGGTTGCCATTACGCCCGGGCAACCCGATGAGAGTAACCTGCTCGATCTGATCATCCCGATGGAGGGAGAGACAGAAGCAGAAATGCCGAAAGGGAAACCGGCCCTTTCCGAAGCGGAAGTCGCACTGATCCGAACCTGGATTACTCAGGGAGCTGTCGATGACACTCCTGAAAACCGGTTAGCCAAATTCGATATGGACCACCCTCCGGTATACTCTCGCCCTCCCGTCATCACCTCACTGGACATCTCTCCTCAGGGAGATTTGATCGCGATTGCCGGTTTCCATGAAGTCTTGTTGGTAAACCCACAAGGAGAGATTGTCGCCCGCTTAATTGGCATGTCGGAACGAATTAACTCGGTCCATTTTGATCCGGAAGGAAAACGGCTCGTTGCAACAGGTGGACTTCCTGCACGTCTCGGCGAGATTCAGGTCTGGGATGTCGAGAACCGAAAACTACTCCTATCGAAGACGGTGACGCATGACACACTGTTCGGTGGAAACTGGTCTCCCGACGGGAAGTTGATTTCCTTCGGTTGCACCGACAACACTGTTCGCGCTATCAATGCGGAAACTGGTGAACAGGTTCTATTTCAGGGAGCACACGAAGACTGGGTCCGGGATACAGTCTTCTCACATGACGGCTCGCACTTGATCTCCGCCGGCCGTGACATGACCTGCAAACTGACTGAAGTCGCCACTGAGCGTTTTGTCGATAACATCACCTCGATTACTCCGGGAGTACTTAAAGGGGGAGTCGGTGCGGTTGCCCGTCATCCCGAGCGAGATGAAATTGTCGTTGGCAGCGCCGATGGAATTCCTAAAGTCTACCGCGTACATCGCTTGACCAAACGAGTCATCGGTGACGACGCCAACTTGATTCGCCAATTTCCCGGTATGATGGGCCGTATACAGGCAGTCTCTGTTTCTGCAGATGGAAAACGAATTGTGGCGGGAAGTGCTCTCGCTGGCAAAGGGGCCGTACATGTCTATTCCTATGAGTTCGACACTGCTCTGCCAGAAGACCTTAAAAAGATTCTGGAAAAAGTCGCCGGTTCGCGAAACGCAGAAGAGAATAAGAAAGTTGACGAATATCGCTCACGTGATGTCAAGCAAATTGCAGCCGTACCAGTCGACAGTTCTGGAATCTACGCCATCGACTTCTTCCCGGACGGAAGCAAAT